>NZ_JASOLI010000022.1:0-1055 GCF_030215145.1 Aerococcus sp. UMB7834
ACTGCCAAAGATGGCTACCAAGATCGTCTCAATAAGCTGACTGGTATCGAAGTGCCACAAGCGGATGATGCGAACAACAACGGTATTCCAGATGACGTGGATACGAAGATTGCGGACGCGGAAGCAGCCGTCGCTGCAGCTGAAAAAGCTGATAAAGCAGCGAAAGATAAGTTAGCCGAAGCGAAAGCCAATGGCGCAATCACGCCAGAAGAAGTGGCAGCCCTGGAAGCCGCTAAACAAGAAGCTGACAGCAAGAAACAAGCAGCGCAAACCGCTGTCGATGCGATTCCAACGACTCCAGAAGGAGCGAAGACTGCCAAAGATGGCTACCAAGATCGTCTCAATAAGCTGACTGGTATCGAAGTGCCACAAGCGGATGATGCGAACAATAACGGTATCCTAGACACCGACGAACAAGCTCTCCAAAAGGCTCGTGTTTTAGTTGAAGAAGCTGAAAAAGCCTATGAAAAAGCAACAGTAGAGATTGCAAAAGTAGGAGATACGATTAGTCCTGAATTGAAGGATAGCCTTGATAAGCTTGTTCAAGAGGCTAAAGAAAAGAAAGCTGAAGCCCAAAAAGCAGTCACTGCTTTACCAGAATCTGTGAAGCAAGGTAAAGATGACCTACAAAAACGTCTCGATGCCTTACAAGATCCAACAGTTCCAGCAGTGAACGATAAGGATAGCGATGGCTTG
Organism: Aerococcus sp. UMB7834; assembly: GCF_030215145.1. Lineage (NCBI taxonomy): Bacteria > Bacillati > Bacillota > Bacilli > Lactobacillales > Aerococcaceae > Aerococcus > Aerococcus sp. UMB7834. The sequence continues at coordinate 697 of NZ_JASOLI010000022.1, forward strand.
CGGGATGACATTTATGACAAGCTTAAAGAGGCAGAGGACCTTGTTAAGCAGGCTGAACAGGCACATAAAGAAGCCTCTGATGCCATTGTAGCTGCACCAAGTCTTGTGACTCCAGCAATCCATCAACACTTGAGTGATCAAGTTGAAGCGGCTAAGAATAAAAAAGCGCTGGCGACAGCAGCCGTCAACCAATTACCAGACATTTTTGCAGCTGCTAAGGAACACTTCCAAATTCGTCTTGACGAATTGAAGGATCTCAAAGTTCCTGCGATTAATGATACCAACAGCAATGGCATTCCAGATGACGTGGATACGAAGATTACGGACGCAGAAGCGAAAGTAGCCGCTGCCGAAGCTGC
>NZ_JASOLI010000006.1:0-191582 GCF_030215145.1 Aerococcus sp. UMB7834
TACACTGTTAAGCCAGGCGACGGCCTTTATACAGTCGCTCAAAACTTGGGGACGACCGTTTCTGCCCTCAAGGCCCAGTATGGTTTAACATCAAACTTAATCCATCCAGGCCAAGTTTTCAGTGTAGGGTCTGCCAATACCGGCCAAGCGTCTAAGTCGGCGCCAAGTCAGCAAACGCCTAAGCAAGCAAGTAGCCAGTCGACTGGCAAATCCTATACGGTTAAGCCAGGTGATGGCCTTTACACCGTTGCTCGTAATCTAGGAACGACTGTTTCAGCTCTTAAAGCGCAGTATGGCTTAACGTCTAACTTAATCCATCCAGGCCAAGTCTTCTCCACTTCTGGTGGTCAGACGACCGCTAAGCAAACGACACAATCACCAGCGACAAGCCGTCCTGTAGCACCATCTAGCCAAACGGCACCGGCTGCTAGCGGGCATAAGGTTCAGGCGGGTGATACCCTCTGGCGGATTGCTTCAGCTAATGGCATGACGGTCCAAGAATTGAAGGCATTGAATGGACTCACTGGGGCTAACATCTATGTCGGCCAAGAATTGAAATTGAGCCAATCGCCTGCTAAAGCTGCTCCTGCTTCTCAAGCAGTGACTAGCCAGGCAGCTCCAGCTCAAGCAAGTAGCCAAGCACAGACTCCAGCCCAAGCGCCAGTCAATGCGGCCAGCCCAAGCCAAACAAGTAGCAGTCCAGCCGCAGCTCAAAGCCAAGCCTACACTATCCAGGCGGGAGACAATCTCTACCGGATCTCAGTTAACCATGGGGTAGGGCTAAATGAGCTTTTAGCAGCTAATAATTTGAAACAAGATTCACTGATCCTGCCTGGTCAAAGCTTAACCATTCCTGGTAAATAGGCTGAGGCGAGAGAAGTTGTGATGCCAGGTCCTTAACTTGGGCTTGGCTTTTTTATGAGAAGAAACTTGGCCTTGGCATGGGAGACGATCCTGTGATACAATGAGTCCATATGATAAAAGGGTTAGAAGTAGTAGGCAATCTTGCCATGTCAAGAGAGTATGCGTTAGCTGGGAGCATATCATGGCATTTGTTGAACTCATCTAACAGACCTCCATAGCTAAGCGACTGGCGAAGCTATGGCGTTTCGTCCGCGTTAAGGCCATGAGAAGTTGTTTTATCTTAGGTGGTACCGCGTAAAAGACGCCCTAGCAAAATTTGCTAGGGCTTTTTGTATCGATATAGAAAAGGAGAAGAAGATGACATTTAATCATTTAGAAATTGAAAAGAAATGGCAAGACTATTGGGAAGAAGATGACAGTTTTAAGACTTTAGAGGACCATTCCTTGCCTAAATACTATGCCTTGGATATGTTCCCTTACCCATCTGGGGCTGGCCTCCATGTGGGTCACCCAGAAGGTTATACGGCAACAGATATTGTTTCACGGATGAAACGGGCCCAGGGCTATAATGTGCTCCATCCTATGGGCTGGGACGCTTTCGGTTTGCCAGCTGAACAATATGCCTTGGATACGGGGAATGATCCTGCCCAATTTACCGAACAAAATATTGAAACCTTTAAGAATCAAATTAAGTCACTCGGTTTTAGCTATGACTGGAACCGTGAAGTGAACACGACGGACCCCGATTACTATAAGTGGACCCAGTGGATCTTTACTAAGCTCTATGAGAAGGGGCTGGCCTATGAAGATGAAATTATGGTCAACTGGTGCGAGGCCTTAGGGACTGTGCTCGCCAATGAAGAAGTCATCGACGGACTTTCCGAACGGGGGGGCCACCCAGTCGTGCGCCGTCCTATGAAACAATGGGTGCTACGGATTACGGCTTATGCGGACCGTTTATTAGAAGACTTAGATGACCTCGACTGGCCAGAAAGCATCAAGGAAATGCAGCGCAATTGGATTGGTCGGTCAGAAGGGGCCCAAGTCAACTTCCAAATTAAGAATAGTGATGAAAGTTTTGAAGCCTTTACTACTCGGCCAGATACCCTATATGGAGCAACTTTCTGTGTGCTCTCCCCTGAACACCCCTTAGTGAAGAAGATTACGACGGCTGACCAAGCCCAAGCAGTTGAAGCTTATGTGGAAGAAGCTTCTCACAAGGCGGACCTGGAACGGACTGACCTAGCTAAGGAAAAAACCGGCGTCTTTACGGGTGCTTATGCGATAAATCCTTTGAGTGGAGAAGAGGTTCCAGTTTGGATTGCGGACTATGTACTGATGTCTTACGGGACCGGTGCTATTATGGCTGTTCCTGCTCACGATAGCCGGGACTATGAATTTGCTAAGCAGTTCGATATTCCGATTAAAGCAGTCATTGAAGGCGGCAATATCGATGAAGAAGCTTATACTGGTGACGGTAAACATATCAATTCCGCTGAATTAGATGGTCTAGATAAGGAAGAAGCCATCCAGAAAGCCATTGAAGTCTTGGAAGAAAAAGGCGCGGGCGAAGCCAAGGTTTCTTACCGTCTACGCGACTGGGTCTTCTCACGCCAACGTTATTGGGGCGAACCCATCCCTGTTATCCACTGGGAAGATGGAACGACAACAGCAGTTAAGGAAGAAGACCTGCCTGTGCTCTTACCTAAGGGCGAAAATATTCGACCAAGTGGGACAGGCGAATCTCCTCTGGCTAACTTTGAAGATTGGCTCAATGTCACAGACCCAGAAACAGGGATGAAGGGCAAACGGGAAACCAATACTATGCCACAGTGGGCAGGGTCTTCTTGGTACTTCCTACGTTACTGTGATCCTCATAATGACCAAGCCGTGATTAGCGAAGAAGCAGCTGACTACTGGCTCAATGTGGACCTCTACATCGGTGGGGCAGAACATGCGGTTCTCCACTTGCTCTATGCCCGCTTCTGGTATAAATTCCTCTACGACTTAGGCATTGTCCCAACCAAGGAACCCTTCCAAAAACTCTTCAACCAAGGGATGATCCTGGGTGAGGGCCATGAAAAGATGTCTAAATCAAAAGGCAATGTGGTGAACCCTGACGATGTGGTGGAAGCTTATGGGGCAGATACCCTCCGCCTTTATGAAATGTTTATGGGCCCTCTAGATGCTTCTATCGCTTGGAGTGAAGAAGGCTTAGCAGGTTCCCGCAAGTTCTTAGACCGGGTATGGCGTTTAATGATCGACCAAGAAGGCGAGCTGCGCGACCGGATCACAACCATTAATACGGGCGAACTAGACAAGGTTTACCATCAAACCGTTAAGAAGGTCACAGAAGACTTTGAGAAATTGCACTTTAATACAGCAATTTCCCAATTAATGGTCTTCATTAACGAAGCCTACAAGGCAGAAGCCCTACCTTTTGAATACATGAAGGGCTTTGTTCAATTACTTGCACCAATTACCCCTCACTTGGGCGAAGAGCTCTGGGAACGTTTGACTGGCCAAGCTGGTATTTCTTATGTGCCATGGCCAGAATACGATGAAAGCCTCTTGGCAGACGACCAAATTGAAGTGGTTTATCAAGTCAATGGTAAGATCAAGGCCCATGATGAAGTGCCTGCAGACTTGCCGAAAGAAGAATTGGCTGAACGTGCTCAAGCTCACGAACTGATCCAAGCTGATATCGCAGAAAAAACCATCCGTAAAGTGATCGCCGTACCAAATAAACTGGTTAATATTGTGGCCAACTAAGGGGAGATTGTGTGAAAAAGGTTTTAATTGTTCATGATATTTCCTGCTATGGTAAGTGTTCAACCACTGTTGCCTTGCCTATCCTTTCTAGTATGGAGTTGACTGGGACTATCCTTCCCACGGCCCTCTTGTCCACCCATACTGGACCTGGTTTTGAGAATTATACCTATCTCGACCTCAGCCAGGAAATGCCTAAAATTGTTAAAAATTGGCAGACTTACGGCCTTAAGTTCGATGCAGTCTATGTCGGTTACCTGGGAAATATCCAGCAGATCGATTTCTTACTAGAGACCCTTCCGGACCTGCTGACTGAAGGGGGGAAGTTCTACTTAGACCCAGTTATGGCCGATGATGGGGCTTTCTATCCTGGTTTTGACCAGGCTTATGCCGATAAGATGCGCAGCTTATGCGATATTGCTGATTTGATTATGCCCAATCAGACGGAGGCCAGTCTGATTTATGGCTTGCCTTATCAAGAAGGCTTAGTTGAAGATGAGCTCTTCCAGCAATTCGTCCATGCCTGCAACCAGGTTAAGAAGACTTCTTTGGTCTTAACGGGGGCAGGCTATGACGGGGAGGGGCAAACCGGTGCCCATTATTATGATGCCGATAAGGATGAAGAAGGGCTCAAACAGTCTGATTTTATTGGTCGCAAACTTCATGGCACAGGGGATATCTTTGGTAGTATCTTGGTGGGAGCTTTGGTCAATGGCTTTAGCTTGGCTGATGCTTCTGCTCTAGCAGTCAGCAAGGTTAGTCAGGCCTTGGCCCGTTCCATTGATGAACCTGATGTGGACCGGGAAGGTTTGGCCTTTGAGACCTTGCTCGGTGACCTGTCTGCCATGGTCCGCCAAGAAAAAAAAGCAAATGCATAACTTAAATGAGATGATGAGGCTGGGACAAAAGTTCCAACCTCTTTTTAAATAGCGAATATTTCTCAAAAACCTGCTCCAAAAGTCAGGCCTGACATCCACTTCACGAACTATGAGAAATCGTTAGTAAACGTTTTCTCATAGTTCGCTCCAGTGGTTCAGGCCTGATCGACTTTTGTCACACTCTCATATCTTTTCTCTTGACCTTATAATTCTGTAAATTTGACAGGCAAGTTATTGCAAAGTGAAATTGAATTATATATCATGTAGTTAATGTTTAAATTAATTTTGGTTCATCCAATGAAAGAGAGTTGGAATATTAAATGGAAAACGAACAAGCTCCGATTCGTTCGGATGCTGCCGAGCGCATGAGTTCGGGCTCAGCCTGGATGACAGCGGGGACCTTTGCCTCCAGATTACTCGGCTTGCTTTATATTATTCCTTGGGTCCGCTGGATGGGAGATCCCCAAACCGCGGCCGAAGCCAATGCCCTTTATGATATCGGCTATAAATACTATTCAATCTTTTTGGTCATCTCTACAGCCGGCGTGCCTTCAGCCATCGCTAAGCAGATGGCCTACTACAATGCTCGAAAGCAGTACGACACCAGCCAGCAGCTCTTTAGGAGCGGGACCATTCTAATGTTAGTGATGGGCCTCGTTTCGGGCCTCGTCCTCTTCTTCGCAGCGCCCTGGCTGGCAGAATCGACGCCGACACGGGAGGTCAGCCATGCTGTTCTTACCATTCGCTCTTTAGTGCCTGCCTTGGTTCTCTTCCCCTTACTTTCGATCTTTAGGGGCTACTTCCAAGGTCATCAGGATATGAAGCCAAGTGCCATTTCCCAGATTACGGAACAATTTTTCCGGGTGGCTTATATGCTGGCGTCGGTTTATGTCATCCGTCGCATCTTCGATGGCTCTGTTGTCACGGCGGTTAGCCATTCGACTTTTGCCGCCTTTATCGGTGGGGCAGTGGCCATTTTGACTCTAGCTTTCTATTATTTGCGCCACCGCAAGGAGTATCCGGTGTCACTGACTAAGAAGGCCAGCTACCAGGTCAAAACGTCCGGGATGATCAAAGAAATTATTATGATCGCCATTCCTTTTATCATTACAGGCTCTGGCATCGAGCTAACCCAGTTGATCGATACCAATACCTTCATGCCTATCATGGAGAAGGTGAGTAATTTAGGGCAGGCTGATATCATTTACGAATACGGGATCTTTTCCGCTAATATTAATAAATTAGTGACTGTCCTTGTCTCCCTGGCCCTGGCTATTGGAGCAACATCTATTCCAGTGATTGCGAATACTTATTCACGGGAATTAGACCACCAGGAGCGATCAACTAGCCAACCTATTCTAAGCGAGACTAGCCACTTGGTCATTCATAACCTGCAACTCTTCTTAATGGTTATGTTGCCAGTAGCGCTAGGTCTCTTTATCTTGGCCGGCCCCGTTTATAATTTAGTTTATCGGCCAGATGCCCTGGGGAGCATGTATTTGAGAATTTCTTGCTTCACCGCTCTGGGAATGGGCGCTTACTCGGTCCTAGTCTCCGTCTTACAGGCAATGGACCACCATAAGCAAGCGGTAATCGGCCTAGCTTTGGGTTTGGTGATGAAGTTAGTATGGCAATATCCTTTGATTTACTTCCTCGGAACACCTGGGGCTATGCTAGCAACGATTATTTCTTTCACAACGATTTCCCTCTACTATCTCTACCACATCCATCGTTTAGTTGGCTTCCGCTACCGGGAACTCCTAAATGAAAGTTTACCGATTGTTCTCTCTGCCTTTATTATGTTCCTTGTGGCAGGGCTGCTCTACTTGATTCTAGCTTATCTCCTGCCCATACCTAATTTGCTCGGCTCAATTGTCATTAGCCTCTTGGTAGTTGCCGTTGCGGTATGGGTGTACCTCCTCTTAATGCTTAAGAGCCACAAGCTAGACCTGGTTCTCGGTTTACGCGCTGAAGAGCTGCGCCGCAAGTTAGGACTTAGCTAGTTTTTTTAAACACAGCGAACTACTTCTAAAGTTTGCTGTGTTTTTATTTATCCTAAATATGAAAGCGCTAGCATTAAATTTTGCTTTACGTTATAATAGGGATAGGAAGGGAAGTCTCCCTATAAATTTAATTAATATTACAAATGTTACAATAAATATGAAACATTTGTAACAAAAGCCTTCCTATTCCTCCTGGTTAGCGGTATGATAGAAGCACTTAGAAGATTAAATGTTAAAGCGAGGGGGGTTTAACAATGGAAGCAATGACAAAGAACAAAAGACAAGTTATTAAGAAATTATCACTTGCATCACTTGCCTTAGTATCTACTACCGCTTATCAATTATGTCGAGAAAGTGTAAAAGCTGATGAAATTAACCAACACCAGGTCCAAGCGGGAGATTCGCTCTGGAAGATTGGGAATACTTATGGCGTCAGCATTGACCAATTGAAGAACTGGAACCAACTGAAGGATAACTATGTCTTGCACCCAGGGGATACCTTGTATATTCAAGACCAAAGCCCTGCAGTTAAGACAGAAGAGCCGGCTAGTCAACCCGCAAAGCCTGCTAGCCAGCAAGAAAATCAAGCACCAGCTAGCACGAGCACGCCAACAATTGAGACAGCAAAACAAGCTGAATCTGCGGAAACAACTTACCAAGTTAAGGCAGGGGATTCGCTCTGGCGGATTGCTAAGAATAATGGGGTCAGCTTGGAGGATTTATTGGCATGGAACCAACTCAAGATGGACAGCCTGATTCTTCCTGGTAAGCAACTCGTGGTCAAGGCTCCGGCTAAAGCACCAAGCAAAGAAATAGCAAGTAATAAAGAAACAGAACAAGCTGCTGAAGAGACCGGAAAGCCTTATGTTCGTGACCAAAAGACCTTTAAGGATGTCAATGCAGCAGTTAAATACGCCCGCGACCATTTTGATTATAAGCGCCACAAACAATTCTATGTGAATTGGCAAGCAGATGGCACTTACACGGTCGATTGGGAAATGCAAGCGGGTCAAAGACAAAAACCTGCCCTTCGTCAAGATAATAAGAAGCTCCCAAGCGCAGCCACTTATGCTGTGAAGGCTGGCGATTCACTCTGGGCCATTAGCCACCGCCATGGTGTCAGCATCCAAGACCTGATGAAGTGGAACCATTTAACCGCTCAAAGTGTTATCCATCCTGGACAAAAGCTGGTAATTCAAGTCCCTCAAGCGGCTGCAAATCATCAAGCAAAGCCCACTCCTGCTCCTGAAGTCACAGCACAAGGCCGCTTAGTTGATCCTAAACGTTTTGATGATGTGAAGACAGCGGTTCAATATGGACGGGTCCACTTTGATTACACCAAGCACAAAGAGTTTTATGTAAACTTAGGCAAGGATGGCCGCTATGTCCTCGAATGGGAAATGAAGGATCAAGTCGCCAAGCCAAAAGAAGTAAAAACAAGCCATCAAGGCAAGGACAATTACAAAGTCAAAGCAGGCGACTCACTCTGGGCCATTAGTCAAAGAGAAGGCGTAACAGTTAATGATCTGATGAAGTGGAACCAACTGGATGCCAATTCTGTGATCCATCCTGGTGACCAACTGATTGTTAAGAAAGCAGCCACCCAAAAGAATCAAAGACCTGCTCAAGCAGAAAAGAGTACAAGTCCTTATGTCAGAGATGCCAAGCATTTCCAAAGCATTAATGATGCAGTCCGCTACGGCCGTCAAAATTTTGATTACAAGCGCCACCAAGAATTCTATGTCAACTGGGATAATGGCCACTATGTGATCGATTGGGAAATGAAGCCAGGAGTTAAAGAACAGATGGCTGATACTAGCCCCGAAAAGACGAACTATACCGTCAAAGCAGGGGATTCGCTTTGGTTGATTGGGGTTCGTCATGGTGTTAGTGTCGACCAATTGAAGGAATGGAACCATCTGACATCTGATTTCCTACAAATTGGTGACCGATTAGTGATTAAATAGGAGACTGTAACAAAAGTTCGTTAATTAATAGGAGACTGGAGCTTTTCCTCAGCCTGATTCAGATAAAGAGGCAGACTAACTTGCCTCTTTATTTTTATAGAAAAGATAAAAATTATAAAGTTTTTAAAGCTTTCATATAGTAAGTGGCTTTAAACTGAAAGGAAATATGCTATAATTGATAAAAAAGATGGAGGCGTTTACTTTATGACAATTCATTGGACACAAGAAGCACAGAAACGCTATGAGGCTTATTATGAAGACCTCTTTACTTTACTGAAAGTGGATAGTGTACGAGATGACAGCCAGGCTAGTGCAGAAGCACCGGTTGGACCAGGCCCTAAAAAGGCCTTAGAGACCTTCCTTTCTATGGCTGAGCGCGATGGTTTCCAAACAGCTAATATCGATAATATTGCCGGCCGGGTTGAATTTGGTGAGGGCGACGAAATCCTGGGTATCTTAGCCCACGTGGATGTGGTGCCTGTGGATAAATATTGGGAGACGGATCCTTTTGATCCTGTGATTAAGGACGGCAAGCTCTATGCCCGGGGAGCAAGTGATGACAAGGGGCCTCTCATGGCTGCCTACTATGCCCTAAAGATTATTAAAGACTTGGAACTTCCTGTTTCTAAGCGGGTGCACTTTATCGTAGGGACCGATGAAGAAAGCGATTGGAAGTGCATGGACCGCTATTTCGAAAGCGAAGTGAAACCGGACTTTGGCTTCTCGCCAGATGCTGAATTTCCTATTATTAATGGGGAAAAGGGCCAGTACACCAGTCATCTCACTTTTTCACCTTTCCAAGGGGACTTAGTCAGCTTTGAAGGTGGGCAACGTGAGAACATGGTGCCTGCTGAAGCCCAAGCCCGTTTGGCGAACCAAGATCTCGACCGAGTTCAAGCTGCTGCAGCAGACTTCCAAAATGATCATCCAGCTGCCAGCTTAACGGTTGAAGCAACAGACCAAGGACAAATCCTTGTCGCTTGTGAAGGGAAAGCCGCCCATGCTATGGACCCTTCTCAAGGAGAAAATGCAGCAACTTACCTGGCTCTTTTCTTGCAGGGACTGAGTGACGATTTAGCTAAGAATCGCTTTATCAGCTTTACGGCAGACCGCCTTCATGAAGACTTCTATGGGAAAGAATTAGGCTTTGCCCACCATGATGACGTGATGGGAGATCTCACCCTTAATCCAGGTGTCTTTGCAGTTGAGGGCGACCAAGTTAAGGTCACTTTAAACATGCGGGTGCCACAAGGTATTAGCTATGAAGAGATCGGCAGCCGTTTGGATGAGCTTGGCCAAGACTATGCCTTTAGCCGGGAAGATGGCAAGTCGAACAAGGCTCCCCACTATGTGCCAGCTGATGACCCATTGGTAACTACCTTACTCGATGTTTACGAGAAATATACTGGTGAAGTTGGCCAAGAAAAAGTGATCGGGGGCGGAACTTACGGGCGTCTCTTCGAACGTGGCGTGGCCTTCGGTGCGCTTTTCCCTGATTCACCAGATACCATGCACCAAGCCAATGAATTTGCTCGCCTCAAAGACCTTGAGAAGGCGATGGCTATCTATGCTGAAGCCATTTACCGCTTAATCAAATAAGATGATGATTGAATCCAAACAGAACCCGCAGATTAAAGCCATTAAGAAATTGCAACAAGCGAAGGGGAGACGGAAGGCGAAGCGTTATATTCTGGAAGGGCCTCACTTACTGGAAATGGCCCTAGAGGCGGGAAAACAGCCTGAATTAATCTTGTGCACGGAGGCTAGCTTTAAGGCCGATTATGCGAACTATAACTATCAATTGATCAGTCCACAGTTAGCCGACTATCTGGCAGAAACGGAAAGCACTCAGGCGGTTTTTGCGGTGATGCCCTTGCCTGAGCCGCTTAGTCTTGAACAATTGACATCTTCTGCCATTCTCCTTCTCGATGGCCTCCAGGACCCAGGTAATTTGGGCACCATTATCCGGACAGCAGATGCCCTGGGTTACCACAGCCTGATCCTTGGTAAAGGGAGCGTTGATCCTTATAATAGTAAGGCCTTGCGCGCCATGCAGGGGAGCCAGTTCAAACTCCAACTTGTCCAGGATGACTTGGACCAAGCCATCCCTCAATTGCAGAGCCAGGGTTACCAGATCGCTGCTTCCACCCTGTCCAGTGATTCACAGAGTGTCAGGGATTACCGTTTGACAGATGGCAAAAAATGGGGCATTATATTAGGTAATGAGGGTAATGGGGTTAGCCCTGACTGTATTGAATTGGCGGATGTCAGCCTGCATATTCCTATGACAGGGCAGGCTGAATCCTTAAATGTCGCCATAGCAGCTGCAATTATGATGTATGAATATCGTCCCGTGATTTAGAAAGTAGAAAGAGTGATGAGTGAATGCACAAACACACACGACCATGGGAATCTGACAGCGACTACTTAGAGCTCGTAGCCGATATTAAAGACCATCAATTTATTAAAGATTTGGAACGCTTCCCCCAACATATTCATGGAAACCGGATGATTCATTCCTTTCAAGTATCCTACAAGAGCTATAAGATTGCGCGTAAGTTAGGTTTAGACTACCGGTCGGTGGCACGTGCAGGCTTAATGCATGACTTGTTCTATTATATGCCTGGCGAGTTATCATTTTCACACGGCAATCACTTAAGCAACCATCCCTACATTGCCTTGCAGAATGCACGTGCTTTAACGAGCCTCAATCCAATCGAAGAAGATATTATTGTTAAGCATATGTGGTTGGCAACGGCTGCACTTCCTAAATATCGGGAATCTTATGTGGTGACCATGGTTGATAAGTGGGTAGCTTGCGAAGATTTTGCTTATCCGCTTTTCCGTAACTTTAGCACAAGCTTCCAGTGTAAAGTTTATAAATACTTCTTGGGCTTAGACCTGAGAGAAGAAATGAGAGATTAAGATGACAACAGAGAAACACGTGCCGACACTGTGTCCTAAATTTGAACGTGGTTTTCAGTTGATTGGTAAGAAATGGAACGGTCTAATCATCCAAAGTTTATTAAATGAGCCTTTGCGATTTGGGCAATTGCGTGACAGTATCAATGGCATTTCTGACCGGGTGTTAATCGAGCGCTTGCGCCAACTGGGCCGTTTAGGTATCGTTTGTCGCAAAACTACAGAAATTGATTCCCACCAGGTGGCGCTCTATAGCCTGACCGAAAAAGGTCTGGAGCTAGAACCTGTTCTTAACAATCTTCACCAATGGGCTGATGAGTGGATGGCTAAAGATGATAAAATTTAATATAAAAATCAAGGGCTGGGGCAAAATGCTTCAGCCTTTTCTAGTCAGAGCTGCTTATAGCTTCTGTTTTAAAACTTTGGCTTGGTAATGGCTTTATACAGGATTTGAGTTGACGCTAAGTTGAATTTTGCTTATAATAAGTTGTAATATCACGTTGATAGAAGACGGAAATAGTCACAAGTGTAGCCAGGAAGAGAAATCAGCGACTGAGAGTTTCTTCTACACGGACTAGGCCCTTTCACTTCTTGAGTAGGCACCGGGACCGGATGGAAAAGGTGTCCGCAAGCCAGCGTTAAAGGCTTTGAGTGTCAGCAGTAATTTTTGTCAGCTGAAACAAGGGTGGTACCGCGGTCTTTCGTCCCTTTGAGGGATGGAAGGCTTTTTTGTTTTCTATTAAATTAAATGGCATTGAATAAAAGGAGTTATCATGGATATCATTGAACAATTGAAAACTTTAGAGAAGGAAATGCATGATCAATTATCCCAGCTAACGGATCTTGATGGTGTTAAACAATTACGGATTGATTATCTCGGTAAGAAGGGGGCATTGACCCAGACCTTACGGGGAATGAAGGACTTGTCCAATGAAGAACGGCCTAAAGTGGGGGCCTTCGCTAATGAATTGAAGACCAAGTTAGCGGACGCACTGGACCAGAAAGAGGAAAAATTCCAAGCTGAAGCCCTAGAAGCAGCCTTGGCAGCTGAAACAATCGATGTTAGCCTGCCTGGCCAAGAAGTTCAGCTCGGTAAGCCGCACATTATTGCCCAAGTTATGTCGGATATTGAGACTCTCTTTGTTTCCATGGGTTATGAAGTTGTCGAAGGCCCAGAAATTGAATCCGACTATTACAACTTCCAGCGGATGAACCTACCAGAAAACCATCCGGCCCGTGATATGCAGGATACCTTCTATGTCAATAAGGACGTCCTCTTGCGGACTCACACCTCACCTGTCCAAGCACGTACCATGGACCAGCACGACTTCTCCAAGGGCCCACTTAAGATGATCAGTCCAGGTAAGGTTTACCGTCGTGATGATGATGACGCTACCCACTCCCACCAATTCCACCAAATTGAGGGCTTGGTAGTGGCTGAAAATGTAGGTTTGGCTGATTTGAAGGGGACCCTCGAAGTCTTCGCTCAACACATGTTTGGTGCAGACCGGGAAATTCGTCTTCGCCCATCTTACTTCCCATTCACTGAACCTTCTGTTGAAATTGACATTTCTTGCTTCAAGTGCGGGGGTAAGGGCTGCAATATCTGTAAGCAGAGTGGTTGGATTGAGATCCTCGGTGGAGGGGTTGTCCATCCAAATGTCTTAGAAATGTCAGGCGTAGATAGCGAGCGATATACTGGTTTTGCTTTCGGGATTGGGCCGGACCGGGTGGCTATGTTGAAGTACGGAATTGAAGATATCCGTCACTTCTACCAAAATGACCTACGCTTCTTAACACAGTTCCAAGAAAAGGGGTAAGCAAGTAAATGAAAGTATCAATTGAATGGTTAAATGAACTCATTTCTCTAGAGGGGATTACAGCGGAAGAACTCGCTGGTAAGATGTCGCGGACAGGGATTGAAGTTGATGGATTGGAAAATCTGGGGAATGTCTTGAAGAAGGTTGTTGTCGGCCATACCCTCGAAGTTGTCGACCATCCAGATTCAGACCACCTCCATATCTGCCAAGTCGATGTTGGTGAAGAAGAGCCTTATCAAATCGTCTGTGGCGCGCCTAATATTGCCAGCGATCAAAAAGTCATCGTCGCCCTTCCTAACTCACGGATTAAAAACAATGTAAAGATTAAGAAAGGGAAACTGCGCGGCCAAGTGTCCCAAGGGATGATTTGTAGCTTAGAAGAAATAGGTTTTGATGAAAATGTCGTACCTAAAGAGTTTGCTAATGGGATTGCTGTCTTACCAGAAGATGCACCAGTCGGAACTTCGATTGTTGACTATCTCAAGCTCGATGATTCGATTCTTGATTTGGATGTGACGCCTAACCGGGCAGATGCTTTGTCAGTTAGAGGAAATGCCTGGGAAGTGGCTGCTATTTATGGCCGTCAGCCTGAGTTTTCTAGTGAAGATGTTGACACATTCGCCAAGCAATCGGACCTGGCCAAACTTGTCTCCATTCAAGTGGATGATCCAGACATGGTGCCAGAATACAATGCCTTCTTGGTACGCAATGTGAAGATCCAGCCCAGCCCATTAGTCGTCCAAGTACGCCTAATGAAGTCAGGTATTCGTCCCATCAATAATATTGTAGATGCGACCAACTATGTCTTGCTCGAATATGGCCAGCCTCTACATGCCTTTGACTACGATAAATTAGGAACAGGTAAGATTGAAACACGGATGGCCCAAGCGGGTGAGACCCTGCAAACCCTTGACGGCGAAGAACGGCAATTGACGGAAGAGGATATCGTGATTACAGATGGCCAAAAACCGATTGCTTTAGCGGGCGTTATGGGGGGCTACGATACGGAAATTGATGAGTCCACACAAAATGTCTTGCTTGAAGCAGCGATGTTTGAGCCCATTCATATTCGTAAGACGGCACGCCGCTTAGGCTTGAGAAGTGAATCTAGTATGCGTAATGAACGCGGGGTTAACCAAGCGACAATCGCAGAAGCGGGCTACTATGCCGCTCAATTAATGGTTGCCTGGTCTTCGGGTGACTTAGAACCAGGATTTGCCCAAGTTTCTACATTAGATCATGGGGATGTTAAGGTGCCTTCTTCTTTGGCTTATATTAACCGTGTCTTAGGGACCTCATTAACTTACCGGGATATTGAACAAGTCTTTGCCGACTTGCAATTTGGCTTAGAAGGTGATGCCGACCACTTCACTGTAACTGTTCCGCCACGCCGTTGGGATATTCATATTCCAGCTGACTTAACAGAAGAAGTTGCCCGCATCTATGGTTATGACAAGATTCCTTCCCACCTTCCTAATGCCCAAGGCTACAAAATTGGCCTGACTGAGCGCCAACAGTTCGATCGCCGGGCTCGTCAGACCATGCAAGCTCTCTCCTTCAACCAAGTCATTGGCTATAACTTGGTCAGTGCGGAGGCTTTAAACGTCTTGCAATTAGAAGAAAGAGCAGCCGTTGAGCTGGACTTCCCGATGAGTGAAGACCACCGTTACATGCGGACCAATCTGCTGACTACTGATCTCGATATCACCCGTTACAATGTCGCACGCAATATCAAAAATGTTGCCATTTATGAGAGCGGCCGTATCTCCTACTGGGAAGATGGCCAGCCAGTTGAAGAAAATCACTTGGCAGCTGTTTGGACTGGTAACCGCATCGACCAATCTTGGCAAAGTCAAGACCAGGCAGTTGATTTCTTCGCGATGAAGGGGATCGTCGAAGCCTTACTCGCTTCCATGAACCTGGCTTGCAGCATCCGCTACCAGGCTGCGCATGATATCGCTGATACCCATCCTGGACGGACTGCCCGTATTTTAGCTGATCTTGGGGAAGAAGAAACGGTGCTTGGTTTTATCGGCCAGCTCCACCCACAAACGGCGGATAGCTATGACTTGGTTCAAGCCACTTACGTCTTTGAACTGTCCTTAGACCGGCTCTTTGACCTACCTAAGCAAACGATTGTCCAAGAAAGTATTCCAAAATTCCCAGGCATTAAGCGGGATATTGCCCTCCTCGTTGATGAAAGTGTCAGTCACGCTGAAATCCAAGCCTGCATCCAAGAGGCAGGGAACAAATACCTGCGTGATATCCAAGTCTTTGACCTCTATACCGGCGACAAGATTGAAGCAGGCAAGAAATCGTTAGCTTATCAACTGTCTTACCTGAACCCAGAAGCCACCCTCCAAGACGACGAGGTTACGGCTAATGTGGACGCTATAATCCAAGCCCTAAGTCAGGAATTGGGAGCTCAAGTTCGCTAAGAATTGAGTGAGAATTAGGCCACTTCAAGAGGAATTTTGGTCAAAGTATGATAAGATAAAAGTAGACATATGATAATAAATTAGGAGGTCAAAATAATGGATATGTTTGAGAGCTTAAAAGCTAAAATTCAAGACAAAAAAGTGCGCATTGTTTTCCCTGAAGGTGCCGAAGAGCGCATCCAAGGAGCCGTTGTCCGCTTGAAGCAAGATGGTTTAGTTGAACCTGTCTTATTAGGTAATCCTGATGACTTACAAGCTAAGGCAAAAGGATTTGGCTTCGATTTGTCTGGAATTGAGATTGTAGATCCCAATAACTACGATGCTTTTGACGAAATGGTAGATGCCTTCGTGGAACGCCGTCGTGGCAAAGCAACAGAAGAACAAGCTCGTGAAATCCTTAAAGATGAAAACTACTTCGGGACAATGTTAGTTTACCAAGACAAGGTTGATGGCTTGGTATCTGGGGCTGTCCACTCAACAGGGGATACCGTTCGTCCTGCCCTCCAAATCGTTAAGACTAAAGAAGGCGTTCGTTCCACTTCAGGTGCCTTCATCATGGTTCGTGACGATGAACGCTATGTCTTCGCAGACTGCGCTATTAACATTGATCCTGACAAGAATGCTCTGGCTGAAATTGCCATTGAATCTGCAAAGACTGCTGAATTGTTCGATATTGAACCAAATGTGGCTATGCTAAGCTTCTCTACCAAGGGATCTGCTTCTGCTCCCCAACAAGAGAAAGTTGCTGAAGCAGTGGCGATTGCCCAAGAAAAAGCTCCTGAACGCTTCAACATCGATGGTGAATTACAATTCGATGCGGCCTTCGTTGAATCTGTCGGCAAACAAAAAGCACCTGATTCTAAGGTAGCAGGCCAAGCAAAAGTCTTTGTCTTCCCAGAAATCCAATCGGGTAACATTGGCTATAAGATTGCCCAAAGACTCGGCGGCTTCGAAGCGATTGGGCCTATCTTACAAGGGATGGCTAAACCAATTTCTGACCTCTCACGCGGTTGTAATGAAGAAGATGTTTATAAGATTTCAATCATTACCGCTAACCAAGCTTTGTTGGATGACTAAGCGAGCTGATAAGAATTTACAAAAGGGACTGGGATTAAAGGACCAGTCCCTTTACTTTTTGCTCCCTTCTAGCTTTGGTGATAAAATAAGACTAATCGACAATTAATGAAAGGAGTGGATAGGATGTCTGCGACTTTGAATTGGCAGGGGGAGGCTGATACGCAATCCTTTGCCCATTATTTAGCTTCCTATGTCAAAGCGGGCGATATTATTTGCTTGGCTGGAGACCTAGGAGCAGGAAAGACCACCTTCACTCGTTACTTAGCAGAAGGGCTGGGAATTTCTGGGAATATTAAGAGCCCAACTTTTACTATTATCCGTGAATACCAGTCTGGCCGGCTTCCACTCTACCATATGGATGCTTATCGCTTGGAAGAGACAGGGGCTGAGGGTATGGGCCTGGAAGAGTATCTAGAAGGGGACGGCCTGACGGTTATCGAGTGGCCACAATTTATTGAAGAGGACTTATCGACGAATTATTTGTGGCTAACCATTAGCAAGGGCCAGGAGGATGACCGCCAAGTCCACTTTGAAGGCTTTGGACCGCGGGGTAAGCAACTGGCCCGGATTATAGAAGAGGAGTATTGCTAGTTATGAAGAAAGAAGAAATCGAAATTGTTTTTGAAGATGGTCAAGCCAAGCATGCCAAGCAATTATTAGATTTTTACCGCCAAGTTGGAGCTGAGAGCCCTTACTTGACCTTCGATGAAGCAGGTTTAGGGATTAACCAAGAACAGGAGACACGTTATCTAAAACAAATTCAAGAGACGACCAATAATCGTCTCTTGCTGGCTAGCCTTAATGGGGAGATTATCGGGGTCGCTAGTATTGGTGCACCGACCAATCCCAAGACAGGTCATGTCGGTGAGATTGGCATTTGCCTTCTCCGTCGTTTCTGGGGCATGGGTCTCAGCCGGGTGATGATGGAAGATATGATCGAGTGGGCAGAGGAGAGTCCTTCCTTACGCTATCTGCGCTTGGAAGTGAATGCGGAGAACATTCGTGCCATCAAGCTCTATGAACACTTTGATTTTGAATTGATTGGAAAGACGCCTGCTGCAATGTTCTGTCAAGAAAGTTACCAGGATGTCTTGATGATGGGACTTCGGGTGGATGACAGCGAAGACCAATAAAAAATAGCCAGTGACCGGGTCCAACTTGGACTTCATTCTGAAGTCGGAGGGGACTTGGGTCCTGGCTATTTTTACCATGCTTTAAAGGTGATAGCGAGCATGAAGAGAAATAAGAAGAGATTAGAGAGGGCGAGGCCCCAGCGCCAACGAGCAGCCTGGTCATTAAGTGAGAAAATGATGCCCACGATGGGGATGAGGAGGCTCAAAATGAGACTCCAGTGGCTCAAGGACTGGGGGTCTGCCATCAATTGTTTAGCCGAAAAGAAGAGGCTGAGGGCAGTCATCAAGAGGGCCTGACGTCTTTCTTTGGTCATGAGTCATTGTCCTTTCTTATAGTATTTTGGCTAAGAGCTGGTCAATGCATCTATTTTAGCAAATTATAAGGCTTAAGACTAGGATGGGCCAAATATTTAAGCTATCTTTTCATTTATTTGGACTTGTGGTATGATGGAGGGACGAAAGTATCGATTAGGCGGGAAAGGTGATCGTTAAGTGATGAAAGAAAAATTTCTTGAGCATTTTCCTCAAGCAAGGGTTAAGTTCGATGAAGCCTTGAGCTCTTATTCCTATACACGCACAGGGGGGCCGGCGGATATCCTGGTTTTTCCTCAGACCATTGCGGAAGTTCAAGATTTTGTGTCATACGCTAAAACCGAACAGATCCCTATCATGGTATTGGGCAATTCCAGCAATTTAATTGTTCGGGATGGTGGCATTGAAGGGATCGTCATGATCTTAACAGATATGAAGGCAGCTGAGGTCCAAGACCAGACTTTGGTTGTTGAAGCGGGAGCTCGCTTGATTGATGTCAGCCGCTTAGCTGCCGACCACAGCCTCGGTGGGCTAGAATTTGCCTGTGGGATTCCGGGGAGTCTGGGTGGCGCCGTCTTTATGAATGCGGGTGCTTATGGCGGCGAGATGGCTGATATTGTATCCAGTGTGGACTATGTCGATCAAAGAGGCAGTCTGCATCAGCTCACTCTTCAAGAGCTTGACTTTGCTTACCGGCATAGCTGTTTTCAGGAGAATGGCGGGGTCGTCGTTAGGGTGCATATGCAGCTCCATTCGGCTGATTCAGACGCTATTGAGTCGCGGATGGCTGAATTGACCCACTTACGAGAATCCAAGCAGCCGCTGGACCTGCCTTCTTGTGGCAGTGTCTTCAAACGGCCTGAGGGGCATTACACGGGCCAGCTGATTCAAGAGGCCGGCCTCCAAGGCTATACGGTTGGTGGGGCCCAAGTTTCATTAAAACATGCGGGCTTTATCGTGAACATCGGCCAGGCCACAGCGACTGACTATTTAGCCGTCATTGCCCATGTTCAAGACGTGATTAAGGACCGCTATGGCGTCGACTTAGAGACAGAAGTGCGGATTATTGGCCGCGACTAGAGATAAAACTTAACATGAATCAATCAGATAAACTTCTTCTGTGTTAAAATTATGTTAAAATACATGGAGAAGTTTATTTGTGTTTTTTATTTTAAATCACTGCTGGAGAGGAATAAGGCCTTGGCAGTATTTGGCGAAAGGAGTTGGCAAGGATGGGGGAAGCCTGGATTAAATTTAATAATTTTTCTTTTACTTATGCTGGGGCACAGTTTCCAGCCCTTAAAGACATTAACTTGACCATTGAAAAGGGAGAAAAGGTCCTTGTTTTGGGGGCAAATGGGTCAGGCAAGACAAGTTTTCTTAAGGCTTTGAACCAAGAATTAGGGACAGCGGCTAATCCTGGAAAGATCGAAGGCAGCGTGAGTTACTGTGACCATAACGTGGAAAGCTTTAAAGGGAAGGATATCGCTGACTTTATTTCAGAAGATTCAGCCGACCAAGAGCTAGTGGACCTAGCCCCTCAAGACGAAGGAGATTTTACCAAGCAAATTTGGTCTTTACTGGCTAAGGATTCCCAAGAACGTTCCTTCAATGATTTGTCTGCTGGCGAGCAAGACCTCTACCGGATGATGGACCATATCAAGGACCATAAGAAGGTCTATATCTTTGATGAGCCCCTGGCAAATTTGGCACCGAGAGCGGCGGGGCACTTTGTCGATGCCTTGGATGACTTCCATATGAAAACTCAGTCGACAATTGTGGTTGTTGAACGTCGTTTAGAACAGATGATGTACCGGCATATTGACCGCGTCCTGGTCTTACTAGGCGGCCGTCTGGTCTTCGATGGTTCTTTATCAGACTTACTCCACCATGCGATCCTAGCCAATCTTGATGTGCGGGAGCCCCTCTATGTGACAGCCATGCGCTATGCCGGCTATCCCCTCGACCAAGTCCATCATATCGCCCATGTCAACCATATATCTGGCCCTAAATTAAAAGACGTTATGGAAGACTGGGCCCTCTCTATTCCTAGTTTTCGTTATCAAGAATCGACGGAAGAACTTATCCGCTTGGAAGATGTTTCCTACCACTACAATCATAAAAACCATGCCCTTAAAAACCTTGATTTGAAGCTTTGTCAGGGGGAAATGCTTAGTGTAGTTGGCGCCAATGGAGCGGGGAAAACAACTCTCAGTCGGATTCTCAGTCAGTGCTTAGAAGCAGACCAAGGACAGGTCTTCTGGCATGGGCAGGAAGTAACCGCCGCTAACCGGCAAGAGGTTAAAAATAAGATTGCCTATCTGCCTCAGAATTTTAGGCCTTTGATTGTTGGGGCGACCCCATGGGAGCAATTGGAGAAGTTCTATGCCAACTATCAAGAAGCTGGCTGCCAGCTCTCACTAGATAAGGAAGCCCTCTTCAACCAGCTTCTTTCTGCAATTGGCTTTGACCATCTTAAGAATTATCCCTTGAAATTTTTAAGCTATGGCCAGCTCAAACACTTGGTTCTGGCTTGTGTGCTCTTGAAGGACCCCGAGCTCATTATTATTGATGAGCCGACGGAGGGCCAAGACTACAAGCATATGGTTGACTTTATGGGTAGCCTTTACCGGATCAATCAAGAAAAGGGAATTGCTGTGATTATGAACACCCATGATGTGGAAGTGCTCTTAGCCTATACCCGACGCTGTCTCGTGATGTCAGAAGGGGAAATCATTGCAGATACAGATCCTGTTTATGTGACCTCTAACGAGGATTTAGTCGACCAAGCAGCCTTGAGGGAAAGCTCTCTTTCTGTCTTTGCCAAGCGCATCGGCCTTGTGGATCCCTATACCTTTATCCGTAAATTTATGGACTATGACCGTGAAGTCCAACAAAGTTAGAGGAGGAGGGATTGTATGAACCATTACTTCAAGCAGGCTGTCCAACAGGCTTGGCCAGTTATCATTGCCTATATTCCTTTGTCCATCGCTTGTGGGGTCCTCTTAGCCAGTGCAGGTTTGTCTTACTGGCAGGTTGCTCTTAGCTCTCTTTTAATCTTTGGTGGGTCAGCACAATTTATGCTAGCTTCTTTGGTCCTAGCTGGGGCCTCAACTTGGGTGATTATCGGCTTAGTCTTACTGCTTAACTCCCGCCAGATGCTTCTGACCTCTTCCCTAGCTTCCTATTTACCTCAAGAAAAGACTTGGAAGTTAGCCTGGCTTAGTCAATTTACAGCTGACGAATCCTATGCCCTCAACGTTGTGAACTTCCAAGAAGCTGACCAGGGGCAAGGAGAGTGGACCTTCGACCAGGCCTTCTATCTTGCCCTGACCACCTATCTCACCTGGCTGTGTGGGACGGTTGCGGGGGCTATCTTGGGTCAGTTCTTTGCCTTCCCAACGGTTATCGTAAACTATGTGCTCATTGCCATGTTTATTGGCCTCTTGCTTCCTCAGATTAAGAGCCGCAAGACTTTCTCAATAACCCTCATCAGTCTAGCGATGAGTCTGGTCTTAAGGTTCTTGGCACCTTCGAGTCTAGTGATTGTCCTGGTGACGCTTTTAGCGAGCTACCTGGCTTATCGCATAGACCGGCATTTATTGGAAGAGAGAGGAGACCTGTCCTTATGAAGCTAACTTTTCTTATTCTAATCATCGGAGTCCTATCGGTTTTGATGCGGGTCATCCCGGGTGTTTTGACCCGTAAGGCTAACTTACCCTTGTCTATTCGCTTGGCTATGCCCTATGTACCGATTACACTATTTACAGCTATGATTACTTGTGATATTTTCTTCTGGGAGGAAGACTTTAGCTTGAATCCCTTGGTCAATCTCAAGCTCATCGCTTCGCTGCTTGCTATTATTGTGGCATATAGGACCAAAGACTTAATCAAAACGGTTTTAGCCGGGGTGCTTACGATTAGTTTACTTTATTTTATTTTTTAAGAAAATGCAGACCTTGGAGTCGACTTTGACTCTAAGGTCTGCATTTTTGCTTGTCTATGAATTAGAGGTCTCTCTGCTGTGAGCGTTGGGCTAAGGCCTGGACGTCAATACCCCGGACTTGGGCCCAGTGCCAAGGCCCAGCGCTGAGGACTAGGTCTAAATGTTTGAGATCTTGGCTGTTGCGGCAGTTAAGCAGGAGGTAGATCAGCTTCAGCTTGTCAGTGAATTCTTGGACATATTGCAGGCTGTCTGCTAGATCATGGTTGAGAACGAGCTGGAGGAAGTAGCCGCTCATACCGACTGCTTGGGCGCCTAGGCTCAGTGCCTTAACCATATCGAGGGGCTGACGTACCCCTCCCGAAGCTAGCAGGGTGAGGTCAGAGGGTGCCTGGCTGGCTTCTAAGAGACTGACCACGGTGCTTTGTCCCCAGTCAAAAAGTTCGGCAAAGTCTTGGTCAGGTCGTCTCTGGTTTTCGATTTGGGCAAAGTTAGTCCCACCTCGCCCACTAATATCGATGGTCGAGAAGCCTAATCGGTAGAGTTCATTAATGGTCTCTCGGCTCATGCCAAATCCCACTTCTTTAATGACGATGGGGACTTTTACCTGGTCTTTGATATCCAGCAAGTGGTCCCTGATCCTCCGAAAATCGCGATCGCCTTCGGGCATGACAATTTCCTGAGGGAGGTTTAGGTGGACTTGGAGGGCGTCTGCTTCTAGAATTTCAACGGCTTTTTTGGCGTCCTGGCCATTCCGGTCAGCTCCCACATTGGCTAAGATGAAGCCCTCCGGATATATCTCACGAATAATGCGAAAAGAAGCTTCTTGTTGAGGATCCTTGAGGGCAGCTGACAAAGATCCGCTAGCCATAGGGAGTTTGAGAGCCTGGGCTAATTGAGCTAATCGTCCATTAATTTCGCGGGCCCATTCGCTTCCCCCCGTCATAGCATTGATGTAGAAGGGGAGGGGGAAGTCTTGACCCAACCAGTGACTGGACAGGTCAATGTCTTCTTCTGACAGTTGACCGATACTGTTGTGGACGAAACGTACATGGTCAAAATCGCTGATCTTTTCTTCTTTATAGTTGGCAGCAGCTTCTCTGACATGGTCATCTTTCCGGTTAGTCATTGTAAATATCACCTCTATCTTTTTATATGGAATAGATATCTAAGGCTAAATGTTTCAAGCCACTTGTCTGAGCCTTTTCAAGGAAGGCCTGTCCACTGAAGCGATTGGGGGCGATAGCGATGGCACAGTCGCCTTGGCCGGCACCCGATACCTTGGCAGCTAGGCCAGCTTCTCTGGCTGAGTTGACAACCTCTTCTAAAGCCGGGCTGGCATAGAAGGAGCCCTGGCTCTGTAATTGGTCTTCAATCAGGTCTTGGTTAGCACTTAAGTGGCGGTTAAAGTTAGGGAAATCTCCCTTTTCTAAGTCTTGGGCAAGGGCTTCGACAAGTTCTTGAGACCGGTCCAAAAAGTCCTGGCTGAGCTGGGTCTGCTGGCGCTTAAGGAGCTTTTCAGTTGAGGCTTCCTGCCCCACCCAGAAGGCATAGAAGGCCCAATCATCGGGGAAGGCTAAGCTTTGGATAGTGAGGCCAGGCCAGTCGCTATCTAATAATTTGAGAACATCTTGTCCAGTTGTTTTCTTGGACCGGCGGAACCAGGTTCGGTCAAAATTTTGATAGAGGAGGAGGCCCCCATAACTTGCGGCAGCTAAGTCGCCGAATGAGCCTTTCATCTTTAAGCGAGACTCTGCAATGGCTGCTAGTTTAAAGACTTTGAGCCGGTCAGCGGCTGACGGACTTTCTGGGATGTCAGAGAAGGCTTGGAGGATCCCCCAGAGACAGGCTACCAGAACAGCCCCGCTAGAGCCTAGGCCATACTTGTGGCCTTCTTGATCATGGAGCTGGCTTTTTATGCGGAGCCGGTAGCTGCCAAGTTCGAGATCAGGATACTTAGCTTGCAAGTACTGTTCAGCCAGGCGAATGCCCTCCCAGATGAGGTCGAATTTATCGGCTCCTTGACTGGTGCTGACAATTTTACCAGCATTGGTTCTGGACCAAGTGAGCCTTTCAGCAGCTAGGTCGCTGAAGACTTCATTCTGGTCACTTGCTTCAATTTCTAACTTGAGAAAGGCATCGACAGCTGCAACAAGGGCCTTCTGCTGGCTTTTGGTCACGGCATATTCTCCTGCCCAGAATAATTTTCCAGGAACTTTAACATGACAAGTGTTCATAAACAAATCCTTTCTAATAAAAATGTTTTTAATAGGGCCAGTGGTCAAGGGCTTGGATACCAGGGCCTACCTGGCTTGTGATCACTTGGGCCTCTGGGAAGGCTTCTTCCATAGCCTGGGCAATATCTTGACTTTCAGAAGTCGGGCAGAGGACTTTGATATTAGGGCCTGCGTCCATGGTAAAGTAGGCTGTATAGCCTTGGTTACGTAGGCTTCTGACCTGGTCCATGGCCTCCAAACTAGCCGGTTCAAAGTAAGTAAAGGGCGGGTCAGAAGCGAGCATGGTCGCATGCATAGCCATAGCGTTGGCTTCCGCAATCTGTCCGATAGCTTTTAGGTCGCGGCGCTGGATAGCAGCCTCTATTTCTTTGAGATGTTTCTCGGCGAGACTGGGCCAAGCGGGATAGAAGGCAGAGGTCTCAATAGTATGGGCCATGCCTTGTCGAGAAGGGATTTTTTTGTGCTGGGTATTGAGGGCTAGGATAACCATGGCTACCCCCCAGTCAGCTGGATCCAGCGGGACGGCACGTGAGTTTTCATGGCGGTCTCCTTTTTCCCATTTGACAAAGCCTGGGAAGATGCTGCGGGTGGCTGAACCTGACCCTCGTCTAGCATAAGTTGATAGTTCTTGGTCGGTCAGGTCTAAGGTCAAAGCCTGGCGACAGGCGGCTGCTAGCGCTGCAAAGGCGGAAGCCGAACTGGCTAGGCCTGCGCCTGTTGGCACATGGTTGACACTCTCCACCCGGCAAGGCAGGTCAAGTTGGGCTAGGTCTCTGAAGAAGTCTAAAAAGCGGCTAATTTTAGCGACAGCCCCTTCAGCTTGTTCTTCCCCATTCAGACAGAAGCTATCTTGTTTTAACTCTTCTGAGAAGCAAACTTTGGTATCCGTATATAAGGCATCTAGGGTGAGGGAAAGGGAGCTATTCATGGGGATGAAGAGTTCACTATCCGCTTTTCCCCAATATTTAATCAGTGCAATATTTGTATGGGCACGCGCCATGCCTTGGTAAGTCGTCATAATATCCTCCTTAGCTCGGTTCCGGACTGGCTAGTGGGATAAGCCAGTAGTCAACAATCATTTCTTTAGCAACTAGGCTTTGGCCTAGGTCTTCTGCTTCTTTTTGTGTTGGCATGAGGGCAATAAAGCAGCCTCCCTTGCCTCCTCCCGTGAGCTTAGCGGCAGCAGCCCCATGGTCGAGGCAAGAGCGAATGCCCATATCTAGTTCGGGACTGGAAACTTGGAGGGTTTGGAGGTTGATTTGGGAAGCCTGCATACTTTGCGCAATAGCTTTTAAGCTAGTGGGAGCTTTTCCGCTTAAGTGCTGGTAGAGATCCTCGCTTGCTTGGCCGAGTTCTTCTAGAGCTGCTTTGGCGGCTAAGTGGCGGGATGGATGCTCGCTGTCCAGAGCTTGGCGAATGCCTGCCACCGCTTCCTTAGTATTTCCCGGAATCCCGGTATCAGCTACCAGCAAATAATAAGGTGTCTGGAAGTAAAAAACTTCCATACTTTGTCCTTTCTGGTAGGAGAGGGGGCGGTTTAAGACAGTTAAACGAGCATCTAGACCGCTGGGATTACCATGGCTAATCGTCTCTGCCAGGTCAGCATAAGCCAAGAGACTTTCCTGGTCTAAGCCCTCATTGTAAAAATCATAATAGGCTCGGATCAAGGCTACTGCAACAGCTGCGGAACTTCCCATACCGCGTTCGGCGGGAATATTACTGTCGATGCGGATCAAAAAATTAGCTCGGTCGCTGTGGTCTTCCTGTAGACTTTTCCAGAGTTGACGGAGGTTATCTAAATGACTAGGTGCCGCTGTTAGGGGCCCCTGGTAGAGTTCACTCATAAGAAAAGTCGGCTCAGAAGATTCTTCTAGGCTAACTTGGATGGTGACGGCTTCAATCGGTAGGGCGAGGGCACGATAGCCATAGACCACACTGTGCTCACCGCTTAGAATAATTTTACCGTGGGCTTTACCTATTCCTCTTTTCAATTTGTCTCACTTCCATTTCCATTCCTATCTATTGTACAATATTTGTAAGCAAAACACGAAGGGGAATGGTGAATCTCAATTGAATTCATCAAAATATTAAAAAAGATTTATTGCATCTTCGTGGCTAAACGTATACACTACATTATAATGAGACGCTTATGTATTGAGCTGTCCAGGAAATAAAGGAGAGTGGAAAAGTGGCAGTAAATGAAAGTATGAAAGCTGTAGAAAAAATTATTGTGCTCGACTACGGCAGTCAGTACAATCAGTTAATTACCCGTCGCATCCGTGAGTTTGGTGTGTATTCAGAACTACTATCCCATCGCTTGTCGGCAGAAGAGATCCAAGCAGAAAGTAATGTCAAAGGGATTATCTTATCTGGAGGACCTAATTCTGTTTATGCTGATGGAGCCTTTGATGTCGATGCTGGCATCTTTGACTTAGGTATTCCTATCCTCGGTATTTGTTACGGGATGCAATTGATTACCCAAAAACTGGGTGGCCGAGTTGAAGCTTCCGATAAGCGGGAATACGGCCAACAAGAAATGACCATCAAGAAAACAGATTCTAAAATCTTTGCTGGTTTAGAAGAGGAAGAGCAAGTATTGATGAGCCATGGAGACCGGATTGCTGAAATTCCTGAAGGCTTTGAAATTACTGGGGTTGCTCCCCATAGCCCAGCCGCTGCTTTTGAGAATGAAGCGGAAGAGATTTACGGTTTCCAATTCCACCCAGAGGTTCGCGCTTCTGTAAATGGTAACCAAATGTTACGTAACTTTGTCTTCAATATCTGCGGTGCTTCAGGGGATTGGTCTATGGAAGACTTTATTCAGATCAAGACAGCAGAAATTCAAGAACTTGTGGGCGATCGCAAGGTGCTCTTGGGACTTTCTGGCGGTGTTGATTCATCCGTAGTGGGTGTGCTTCTCCAACGGGCTATTGGCGACCAGCTTGTCTGCATCTTTGTGGACCATGGGCTCCTGCGTAAGGGTGAAGCTGACCAAGTGATGGAAACTTTAGGTGGCAAATTTGGCTTAAACATCATTAAAGCGGATGCTGCAGACCGCTTCCTTGGCAAATTAGCTGGAGTTGAAGACCCTGAAAGAAAACGTAAGATTATCGGTAATGAATTTATTGAAGTTTTTAACGACGAAGCGACCAAGCTCAATGGGGTAGACTTCCTTGCCCAAGGGACCCTCTATACCGATGTCATTGAATCAGGGACAGAAACCGCTCAAACAATTAAATCCCACCACAATGTTGGTGGCTTGCCAGAAGATATGAGCTTTGAATTAATTGAGCCGCTGAATACCCTCTTCAAGGATGAAGTCCGTGCTTTAGGGACAGCCTTAGGTATGCCAGATCCAATTGTTTGGCGCCAACCCTTCCCAGGTCCTGGTCTAGCCATCCGTGTAATTGGAGAAGTTACGGAAGAAAAATTACATATTGTGCGTGAATCCGATGCTATTTTACGTGAAGAAATTGCTAAGAATGGTTTGGAACGCGATGTTTGGCAATACTTTACGGTATTGCCAGGCTTCAAATCCGTTGGCGTCATGGGCGACCAGCGAACCTATGAATATACGATTGGTATCCGGGCTATCACATCTATTGATGGGATGACAGCCGAATGGTCCCGTTTACCGCATAAACTCTTAGATACCATCAGCCGTCGGATTGTCAATGAAGTCTCCGGGATCAACCGCGTCGTCTATGATATCACCAGTAAGCCACCATCGACCATCGAATGGGAATAAGAATTTAGAACCATTAACGAGTTGATCAGTTTAAAAAATCATTATTCACCAAAGATCAGCTAGAGGGTGCTATACCCTATTAGCTGATCTTTTTTCTCTGCCTATATAGATTGGATAAATAATAGATATAAAAAAGAAGCGCTTTCGTTTTAAAACTTTCTTAATAATTGTTATACTAAAACTATCATAAGAATAGGAGGAATAAGAAATGGATGCTATAAATGCTTTTTTAGAGCCGATTCTCTCGGCGATTCCTAATATTTTAGGAACGGTTTTACTCTTACTGGTCGCTTGGATTATCGCTGTGATTGTTCGTAAGTTAACCTTCAAGGGGCTGGAAGCTATCCACGCTGACCAACGCTTCTTAAGCTGGGGAGTAGCCCAGGATGAAGGGGATGCTAGGGGCTTGCTCCAGACGATTGCCAAGGTCGCTTACTTTTTAGTTTTTGTCTTTTTCCTGCCTGCCATCTTACAAGGCTTGAATATTGGAGGGGTCATGGAACCAATCACTAATATGTTTGATAAGTTCTTTGCCTTCATCCCTAATATCATTGGTTCGATTCTGATCTTAGTATTAGCTTTCTACTTCTGCGGTTTTGTCCGCGATATTGTACAAAATCTCTTAGAGCGGGTCAATATTGACGGTAAGTTGGCAGGGCTTCTGCAGACTGATCCTGAAGAAGGGCAGACCCGCAGCAAGGGCCAACAAGTGGCTAAGGGTCTAGCTATGCTGGTTTATGTCTTACTCTTTATCCCCTTATTGACGGCTGCGCTAGAGGTTTTAGGGATTGAATCGATTGCGAAACCAATCGTTAACCTACTCAATACCATGTTGGCTGCTATTCCGAATATCTTAGTTGCCCTGGTCCTTGTGAGTGTAGGTGCTCTACTTGCCAAGTTGATCGGAGACTTAGTGGAAAACTTACTGAGTGCGGCTAATATTGACCGTTTCACCAAGTATCTTAATGTTAAGGAAGATGCCCATTCCCTTCAGCTTAGTGCTATTTTAGGGCATGCAGTAAAGGCTGTTATTGGTATTTTCTTCTTAGTTCAAGCCCTAAATGTCTTACAGCTTGATGTTCTCTCACAGATCGGCCAAGCGGTGATTGCCTACTTGCCTTTAGTTCTGTCTGCTATTGCTATCCTTTGTCTGGGCGTCATTGGTGGGAACTTGTTGGCTAATTTTCTTAGAGAATCGACAGGGTCTAAATTTTTAGCTAATACTGTTCAATACGCTTTGGTCATCTTAGCTATCTTTATGGCCTTAGATCAATTACAATTCGCCGCTTCTATTGTTAATATTGGCTTCATGTTAATTGTGGGCGGGGCCTCGGTTGCCTTTGCACTGGCCTTCGGTTTAGGGGGACGCGATTTTGCCCGCAAGCAATTGGAACGTCTCGACTACAAAATCAACCAAAAAGATGAAAAGTAAATGACAAATGAAGAAGAGTGCGGTGCACACAAGTTGTGCACCGGCTTTTTTTATAAAAATAATACATTAATTGTTCGATATTTAGTTCCTGACCATGTACAAAAAATACAATAGTGTCTTCCTATAAGATTATGAAAGCTTGATATTAAAGCTTTCTTTAATAATTTTTAAAATAATTTTTGCCAAAAGGGTGACAAAAGCATTTTAAGGGCATAGACTATAGATAAGAAATGATACATAAATTGTTTCTTTTTTTGTTTTATATCATCCTTGTAAGCGCTTAGGGTGATTGCTGGTGTTGTCACTTAGTTTATCGTGAATTTAGGAGGAAGATGAAGATGAATAAATCTAAAGCTCATTCACATACTATGTTAAGTCGTAAGGTAAGTTTGGGTGCCGCATCTTTGGCATTCGGTATCGGTTTACTCTTTGCTTCACAAGAGGCTGTGTTAGCAGCTGAAGTTGACCAAGCTGGCGCAGGACAAGCGGACGTGGAATCAAGCGTTGAAGTTGAGCCTGCTGAAACTGTTAACCCCGTTGTTCCTGAAAAAGAGCAAAGCATTGAAGCAGAAGCAAAAGCTGAAACAGCTCTATCAGAAGAAGAGCTTAAAGCTCTGGAAGCAGAATTAGCTGAAATGGTACCTGAAAATCCTGTAGAAGAAAAGGTATCTGAAGCTCCTGTTTCAGACCAAGCTCCAGCAGCTCCTGCTGAAGCAGTTGAAAAAGAAGACGCAGCTCGTCCTGAAGCTCCAGCCAAGGAAGCTACAGATTCAGTAGAAGAAAATAAAGTTAGTGAAAAAGCTGACAGCAAAGACGCTGACAAAGAAACAAACAAGGAATCAAAAGCAGAAAGTAAAGATGGCAGTGAAGAAGCTGCAAAAAGTGAAAAAGAAACAGTAGACGTTGACGAAGCGCCTGCAGAAGAAGAGGCTATTAATTTTGCTGCATTAGAAAATTTCGCTAAGGAAAATCCTGAAGGTTTCAATAAAGTTCTATCTGTTGCTATTGCTGTGTCAGTTCAAGACGAAGACCGTGCGGCTAGTGAAGACGTTCTGAAGACCTTAGGGGAAGTTCTCGTAGATAATAAATTAGATCACGAACTTCTAGAAGAACTTTCTAAATTTGTGATCCGTTACGGCGAATTAGGTCCAGATGAAAGTGAAGTTCACCATATTGTGGAAGGCCAACCAAGTGTTAGCCGGGCTTCTGGCTTCTCCTTCTATGCAGCTGGTGAAGACAAACCTGCCTTTAGCTTTGAAGATTTTGAGAAATTAGTGGGCAAGGTAACTGGGACAACAGATAGTGTCCTTAGCCTATTAGAAAACTTACAAAAAGGGGAACGGCCTGCTGCTGGTATCGGGGCGATCATGGATTCGATCCTACCTGTTAACTTAAACTTCACTAAGATCGGTGAATTAATCCAACGTATCGCTGAACTTAAGGCCGAAGCTGTTCGTCAAGATGTTTATCTTTCAACAGAAGTAGTCGGTGCCATTGCTGAATTAATTCCTTCTGAAGTGACTTTCAATGGGACACCTGTGAACTATGTTTTAGATAAGTTAGGGCAAATGGCTATGGATATCGGCCGTAGCGTTGCAGACGGTATGGTTGTTAGCTACCACCCAGGCAGCTTCTATAACCCAAACACCTTCCGTTTACGCGCTCGCGTCTTGCGCAAGGGTGCCGAATTAATTAAAACAGCTACGACAGAATGGCGGATGAAGCCACAAATCGTTCACTCAAAAGCTGGTTTAGAAATTACCCATGCCTTTATGTCTGTTGTTGATCCTTTCTCAACCGCAGAACGTTTGACTAAGCGTTTAAATGAATTAGAAGCCTTAGAAGTCTTCGGCAATGCTTACCGGAATATCACCCCTAAAGATATTGCTACGACTTATATCAAGGAAAAATTGGACAAGGCTATCTGGGACACCCGCTTCAAACGTGACGAATACATTCTTTCTAAAGTACCATTTGAAGTTTACCACAAGCTAAACAAGGCCATTACACGAGCTGTTGGAGTTCAATTATACTCAGAAACGCGCGTTTATCAAATTGACGACGCGGTTGCTGAACTTGAGGCAGCTTATGGGGAAGCCGTTTCTTACTTAGAAAGCATCCCAGCTGACCAACAAATCGCTCCAAATGCCCTTAAACGCGAATTGAAAGACCTTATTTGGAACACCCGCTTGGAACGCGATGGGTCATTCTTAGCTAATGTCCCAACTGAAGTTTACACGGCACTCAATGCAACATTAACTAAGGCTGTTGGCCTACAATTAGACCTTCATGCTAAAACAGTCGATGTTCAAGCCGTTATGGGTGAAATTAAGACGCAAGTAAATGAGGCTCGTGAAATTGCACAAGCTACCTTAAATGCCCGTGCTTCTAAAGAAAGAAAACATGAACTTCGTGACTTGATCCGTGAAGTTCGGAGCATCCGCGATAGCGAATTGCTCGGCAAGGTTTCTTTCAATGCCTACAATAATTTAAATAAAGTGATCACCAAGGCTGTAGGAACTCGCCTCAGCTTGAAGGCCAGCAACGCTGAAGTTGATGAAGCAGCTAATGCCCTTCGTCAAGCCCTCGTTGCAGCCCGAGCTGAACTCGCATAATTGATCCGCTTCCAACTAGCAGACCGCTCTCCTAGAATCGGTCTGCTAGTTTTTTGTTTATTTGTGGCGATTAGGGGCGTTCGGAAAAAAAATCATAACAAGATTTGAGGGCTTTTGCCTTGACCTGATGGAAGATTCCATCTACAATAAGGACAACTAACAAAAAATAAGTTAATCTTAATGAGGTGACCTAAATGATTTATAATAATGTATCTGAAGCAATCGGCCATACTCCTGTCATTAAATTAGATCAAACGTCAGAAGATGCCGCTAGTATCTATGTTAAACTCGAATCCCGTAACCCAGGTGGTTCTGTCAAGGACCGTCCGGTTAAGTATATTTTACAGAGCTTGATTGATAGCGGGGAAATCGAAGAAGGCGGGGCCATTGTCGAATCGACTTCTGGTAATACTGGGATTGCTCTAGCCATGTTAGGCGCGGCTTTAAAACTGCGTGTGATTATCGTTATGCCTGAAACCATGAGTATCGAACGTCGCAATCTGATGAAAGCTTATGGTGCTGAACTTATCCTCACTCCTGGTGCTGAAGGGATGAAGGGAGCCGGGGCCAAGGCCGAAGAGATTGCTAAAGAAATTGGTGCTCCTGTTTTTGGACAATTTGTACGTGAAGCCAATGTCCAAGCCCATGTGGAAACAACAGCCCGTGAAATCCTAGAAGATTTGCCAGAGATTGATGGCTTCGTAGCTGGGATCGGTACAGGAGGGACTGTAACGGGTGTTGGCCGTGTGCTTAAAGAAGAGAAGGCGGATGCTAAAGTCTGGGGGGTTGAACCTGAAGCGTCACCACTCCTTACTGAAGGGACGGCAGGCTCTCACAAGATTCAAGGCTTGGGGGCTAACTTTATTCCTAAGATCCTTGACCAATCTGTGATCGATTATATTGATAAAGTGTCTAATGAAGACGCTATTGCAGGGGCTGTTGAATTAGCACATAAATATGGTATTTTAGCTGGCTTCTCTTCCGGGGCTAACTATGTATCTGCCCAGCGTTTAGCTAAAGAATTAGGTCCTGACCACCATGTGTTGACTGTCCTACCAGATACAGGTGAACGTTACTTATCATCTGGAGCTTATAGCAATGAAGACTAAGGATCTGGACGAGACGCGCTGGATAGAACTCGCTCAATATATTTATAAGGAAGACCCAGCGGCGACATCTTGGCAAGAGGTTTATGAGCTCTATCCCGGCATCCGAGCCCTGCGTGACCATGCCCTGGCCCACGCCCTCTACCTAGAAGGGGAACAATTTGAAGCCCGTCGCCTGTCTGAAAAAAGCAAACGGGAAACAGGCATTGAAATTCATCCTGGGGCAGAGATAGGTGATAATCTATTTATCGACCACGGCATGGGTATTGTCATCGGGGAAACTGCTCAGATCGGTAACCAGGTTAAAATCTATCATGGCGTAACTCTGGGTGGGACCGGTAAAGAAAAAGGACGTAAGCGCCATCCAACAATTAAGGACTATGTGGAAATTGGAACAGGTGCAACTATTCTAGGTAATGTAACGGTCGGCCACCATAGCAAAGTAGGGGCTGGCGCAGTTGTTCTAGAAGACGTCCCACCTTATGCAACAGCAGTAGGAGCTCCCGCTCGCATCATCCTCCACGATAAAAATTGGAACCGAATTGGCGAATACGAAATTTAACAAGGATGTGAGCAGTTGCGTTCAGACTTGAATGACTGGAATCCAAACGGAAAAGAGCGGCTTTAGCCGGTCGTTCCGATTGGGTGAAGTCACTTCAAGACTGCAACTGCGAACCCAACTAACAAGGGTATGAGAGGATGCGGGAGAAAGGAAGCTCTGGAGTAAAAGGATAGAGAAGGCTATAGGCCTTCGACGGACTTTTACGAAGAGGAGCCCTTTCTGCATCCTCGAACCTGGTTACAGGGGGCTAGCAAGAGCGTTGACTTCTCGCCTTTCCCCCTAAATAAATAGACTTAACAAGCGGAGCTAGCTACGTCCTGGCTCCGCTTTTATTAATCGATGTTATCAGTAGGTGGATATGCTATAATCAAGTAAGTAAAGGAGGCTATCTATGATTGGTAAAGTAATATTTGGACCGAAAAAGGCTAATACTTGGGTGAATATCCAGGTTGAATCTCCCAAGGTCCTACAAAAACACCTTGTCACTTATGGAATCGATGCGGAAATGGCGGCCTATGCCCTAGACCGCAATGAAAGGGCTCGGGTAGAATACGACGATGACCATGATTGTTTGCTTCTCATTTATAATGCGCCCAAACGCCGTCTGTCTAATAGTTTTAACGAGACTTTTCCAGTAACTTTCTTTATTAAGGATCAACGAATTATTACTATTTCTAATGAAGAAAACCAATATATTATAGATGGCATGCGGGAAATTTTAGCGGCAGAGAAGAATTATTCCATTCATTCTTTCTTATTTGAGTGTCTCTACTTTATCACCACCTCCTACTTCCCTATTGTTGAATCCATGGTCCAAGAGCGTAACCGTTTGACTAAGGAATTGCGGGAGCGGACGACTAAGGATAATTTGCTGGCCTTATCTGACGTTGAAACAGGGACTGCATACTTTCTGACTTCTGCTAAGCAAAACGTCTTACTTCTTGAACAATTCCGTCTTGGTCGAGTCGTTAGGGGCTTAACGGACGATGAAGTGGATGAACTAGAAGACGTTCAAATCGAAGCCAAGCAGCTGGTCGAAATGACCGAGCTTTCTTCACAGATCTTGGAACAACTGGGCTCGACTTTTAATAATGTCTTAAATAATAATTTGAACGAAACCATGCGGGTACTGACTGTCCTATCCATTATTCTTACTATACCTACTATTGTAACGGGCTTTTTTGGGATGAATATGCCCTTGCCAGGAGTTGATTCGCCACTGAGCTGGATAGGAACGATTGTATTCAGTATAGTTATTGGTATTATCGTTCATCTTTTGATCAAGTTTTATTTTAAGGATTAGCATGGTGCTAGTCCTTTTATTATTCAACTTATGAATAAATGATAAAACATAATTTTTACATATGAAAATGATCTTATATCGGTATTGTCAGATGCTAACTTTGCCGTCCTAAGAATTGACAAGCTAGGAAATAATTGATAATCTTTTAACATTAGAAAATAATAAGAGGGGGAATGTCTGAGTGGATTTAACGGGCACAATGGAAGAAAAAAACAATGAATTGTTTATTGGTGGAATAGGGGTTAAAACACTAAAAGAAAAATATGGCACACCTCTTCAAATTATTGATCAGAAGGCCTTAAAGGAGAAGATTTCTTGCTTTAAGGATAATTTCCAGGTAGATGGACTGGACTGTCGAGTGGTCTACGCTTCAAAGGCCTTTTTGAATAAGTATATGGTCCAATTAGTCAAAAGTTTAGGACTCCATATCGATGCGGTGAGTGGGGGCGAACTCTATACGATTCTCGCCTCTGGTATGCCGGCTGAGCGGATCTATTTCCACGGCAATAATAAGCTAGCTAGTGAGATCCGTGAGGCACTGGAAGCGGGCGTGGGGACCTATGTGGTGGATTCTATTGCCGACTACCACCACCTTAGAGAGGTCGCAGTAGAAGCTGGTCAAAGGATCCGCCTCCTGCTCCGGGTCAATCCAGGCATTGCGGCAGAAACCCACCAGTACATCCAAACCACCACGGAAGATTCTAAGTTTGGGATGTCAATGACGGATTCTAGAATCGAAGGCCTAATCCAGAATATGCTGGCTGATCCCCAGGTTGATTTGGCGGGATTCCACTGCCATATTGGCTCTCAAGTTCTCAAGGAAAACTTCTTCTTTGAAGAAGCTGAAAGTGTCATCTCTTTTGCTAAGAAAATGTCTGAAAATTACGGGATGAAGGTCCAGGAGTTGAATCTGGGTGGCGGCTTCGGTGTCTACTATGCTGAAGGTGATCAGCCTTTTGACTATGCAAGTTTCTTAACCGACTATGCTAAATATATTAAGGAAGAAGCTGCTAAGCAAGGCTTAAGCGAGCTTCAAGTGATGAGTATTGAGCCGGGACGTTCCTTGATCAATGCCAGCGGATCAACCCTTTATACTGTCGGTCAAGTCAAAGTGACAAAAGCAGGTCTGCCCTTTATCTTTGTGGATGGTGGGATGTCCGATAATATCCGACCTGCCCTTTACCAAGCAGAGTATGAAGCAGTACTAGCCAATCGCTTAAAAGATCCTGTCCAAGCGACCTACCGGGTAGGCGGTAAGTTATGTGAGAGCGGGGACGTCCTCTTGAAGGCAGCAGCTCTGCCCAAAGCGGAAGCTGGCGACTTGCTCTTAATGCCTAATACGGGAGCCTATACCTATAGTATGAGTTCTAACTATAACCGGATGGGACGGCCCGCAGTGGTTTTTCTGGAAGATGCTAAGGATCGCTTGGCGGTTAAACGGGAGACTTATGCCGATATGATGCGGAATGATCTCAGCTATGAAATGGATGAATAGAAAGTAGTGATAAAAATGGCAAAAGTTGGAATTGTAGGCTATGGAAATTTAGGACGTGGTGTTGAAGCAGTCCTTAAGTCAGCCTCAGATTTAGAATTAGTAGGTATTTTTAGCCGGCGCGACCCAGCACAATTGGACACCGAAAGCCCCGCTTATGCCTTAGCTGATATCAATCAATTTGTTGATAAGATTGATGTCTTGATCCTCTGCGGCGGTTCGCGCTCTGATATACCGGAGCAGGGGCCAGCCCTAGCTGCTAAATTTAATACCGTCGATGCCTATGATAACCATGCGGAAATCCCTGCGTATTTTGACCAAATGGACCAGGTAGCCAAGGAGAATAAAACTGTCGCTGTGATTTCTACAGGTTGGGACCCTGGGCTCTTCTCCTTAAACCGTTTACTCGGTGAGGCCATCCTCCCTGAAGGCAATACCTATACTTTCTGGGGTAAGGGGGTCAGCCAGGGCCATTCTGATGCGGTACGCCGGGTGGAAGGCGTCAAGGATGCTGTCCAATACACTATCCCTAACCAAGCCCTCATTGAAGACCTCCATGCTGGGAAAAGCATTGACTACAAGCAAGGCACAGCCCACAGTCGTTTAGTCTATGCAGTCTTAGAAGAAGGTGCTGATGCTGACCAAGTAAAAGAAGAAATTGTCAACATGCCAGACTACTTTGCGCCTTATGACCAAGTGGACGTTCATTTTATCAGCCAAGAAGAATTAGACCGTGACCACTCAGGGATTCCACACGGAGGGACGGTTATCCGCCAGGGACAAACGAGTCCTGAACATAAGCAGGTCTATGACTTTACCCTCAAACTAGACTCCAATCCAGAATTTACGGCGGCTGTTAACGTGGCCTACGCTCGGGCTGCAGCTCGCTTAGCCAAAGAGGGGCAATATGGGGCCAAGACCGTCTTCGATATTGCACCTGCCTATCTTTCAGCTAAAGATGGTCAGACCCTGCGCCAAGAGCTCTTATAATCCCAGATAAAAGTTGGAAAACTTGCCCTTATCCTTATCAGATGAAGGAATTATAATGGTTTTTGCTAGAAAAATATGTTATTCTAAAGCTGATAATACTTGGAAAGAGGCGTATATATGAAAGAGACTTATCTATCAATTAGTCCTGAAGTGAAAGAAGCACAAGCT
The DNA here is from genome assembly GCF_030215145.1 of Aerococcus sp. UMB7834. NCBI lineage: Bacteria > Bacillati > Bacillota > Bacilli > Lactobacillales > Aerococcaceae > Aerococcus > Aerococcus sp. UMB7834. The sequence goes on from NZ_JASOLI010000006.1 coordinate 37,780, forward strand.
GCAGGGAAGCCAGTTGTGGCTCTCGAATCGACGATTATTTCCCACGGCATGCCTTACCCACAAAATGTGGAAATGGCTAAGCAAGTGGAACAAATTATCCGTGACCACGGAGCTACCCCAGCTACCGTTGCGATTATGGATGGTAAGATCAAAATTGGCTTGACTGAAGAAGACTTGGAACGTCTTGCTAGTGAAAAAGACGTGGCTAAAGTTTCTCGCCGGGATATGGCAGAAGTTATTGCCAAGGGCGGTCTCGGTGCCACAACCGTAACTACTACTATGATTGGGGCCCACATGGCAGGCATCGATGTCTTTGTGACAGGCGGTCTCGGTGGGGTTCACCGTGGTTATAATGAACATATGGATGTTTCCGCTGACCTGGAAGAACTTGGCCAAACGCCTGTAACTGTTGTTTGTGCTGGGGCTAAGGCCATCTTGGACCTGCCAAGAACCTTGGAATATCTTGAAACAAAAGGTGTGCCAGTGGTTGGCTACCAAACAGATAAACTACCCGCTTTCTTCTCTTCAAGCTCTGATTATGAGCTCAACACACGGGCTGATTCTCCTGAAGCAATTGCCCGTATGATGAAGATCTCACGTGATCTTGAATTGGGGCAAGGGATGTTGGTAACTAACCCAATTAAGAAGGAAGACGAAATTCCTCACGAAGAAATTGACCAAATTATTGACCAAGCCATTCGTGAAGCGGATGAAGCTGGTGTTAAAGGAAAGGATACCACGCCATTCTTACTAGCTAAGATTGTTGAATTAACAGATGGACGAAGCTTAGATGCCAATATTAAATTGGTTTATAACAATGCGGTTCTAGGTGCCCAAATTGCGGTTGCCTATAATGAAATTGCAAATTCATAAGCCATCACATAAGGGCTGGGCATTGAGGCCCAGCCCTTTTTCCAAGTAAAGGAGCATCAGAATGGAAATTCAACCAATCGCTTACATCTACACAGCTTTCAAAGAGAAATTTGGAACCCCCCGACAGAGCTCCTTGGCGACTGATTTGGAGGCCCGGATTGAATTTACCCCAACTTACCGGCAGAAGGACTATATTCGCGGCATTGAGGACTTTGATTATCTCTGGCTCATTTGGGGCTTTTCTCAAGTGGCAGCTGAGCAGACCAAAGCAACGGTGCGTCCACCTAGACTCGGTGGCAACCAGCGCTTGGGTGTCTTTGCGACGAGATCTCCCTTTCGCCCTAACCGTCTAGGCTTGTCTTCTGTGCGCTTGGACCGGATCGAGTGGACTCAAGACAAGGGGCCCGTTCTCTATGTCAAAGGGGTGGATATGGTGTCTGAAACACCGGTATACGATATTAAACCTTACTCAGTTGAAGCAGATTCGCATAGTCAAGCTGCCTCGGGTTTCGTCGACCAAGCAAGTTTTGAGCGCTTAGATGTCAATTTTCCGCTAGCCGAATTAGAAAAGATTCCTGAAGATAAGCGACCGGGTGCCTACCAGGCCTTAGCCTTGGATCCTCGGCCAGCTTACCAGCAACATAAAGAGAAGCGCTACGGCATGCGTTATTATGAACAGAATATTATTTTTACAGTCGCAGATGGCAAGTTACAAGTGATCGAAGTACAAGAATTACCTGAACGTTAAGAAATAGAAAGAGGATCATTATGGGAATGATAATTGGACTCGTTGTTTTAGCACTTATTGCCTTAGTTGTGGTATGGGTTATTGGACGCTATAATCAAATGATTGGCACAGCTGAAATGGTAGACAATGCCATGGCCCAAATTGCGGCTCAAGTGGAATCGCGCTGGGATGCTTTGAGCAATTTAATTTCAGCTACTAAGTCCTATCAGAGCCACGAAGCGGACACTTTGAAGCAAATTGTCCACGAACGCTCTGGGGTCAGCCGCCAGTCGAGTGTCAGCCAAATTGAAGAAGACCAAGCCCAGTTCGAACGAGCCATGCGGGCCATTGACGTGGTAGTCGAACAATACCCAGATCTTAAAGCATCAGGTGTTTACCAACAGACCATGTCGAACGTCGACAAGTATGAAAACAATGTCCGCCAGTCGCGTATGGTCTTTAATGACATGGTGACTAAGTTTAACCGCTTGATCAAGGTCTTTCCTAATTCCATTATTGCTAACTTAACTGGTTTTCAGCCTAAGGATTACTTCAAGTCTAGTCCTGACAAGGCGGAGATGCCACAATGGTAAAGCCTGGACACCAGCGCTTCCTCCTCTTCTTAGTCAGCCTTATCCTTACTGTTATGGCCCTGCCTGGAGAAATAGTCTGGGCCAATGAGAATAAGGGGATCCAGGTCGACGTGACCCTCCAGCCAGATGGCAGTGCCAGGATCCGAGAAGTCTGGGATATGGTTGTCGATGAAGGGACGGAGCTCTATAAACCAATGACCATGCTGGACGACCAAGAACTAGTCGATTACCAAGTTAAAGTTGACGGCCAGCCTTTGACCTACCAAGAAAATTGGGATGTGGAAGCCTCCCAAGAAGAGAAGTCAGGCCATTATGGTCGAGCAGATGGAGAATTAAACTGGGGGATAGGGGCTTACGGGCCTCATACTTATGAAATCTCCTATCAAATTAATAACTTTGTCGCTCAGAGCCAGACCGAACAGATGGTCTTCTGGAAGTTGGTCAATGACTCTATGTCGCCGGCTCCAGGGCAAATTAAAATTAGTCTGCAGTCAGATCTAGAGCCTCTGACCTTAGAGAATAGCTATCGAGCCTGGGCCTTTGGTTTTAGGGGAAAACTCTCCTTTGAAAATGGCAAGATCATAGCTAGCAGTCAGGGAGATTTCGATGGCTCTAATTATGCTACTCTCCTCCTTCGTATTCCGGCTGGGACCTATCAGACCGGCCTCAAAGTGGACAAGTCCTTTGAAGACTATCTCAAGACCGCCTTTGAGGGCAGTGATTATAACTATGAGGACTACGACCCGGAAGCTACTTATGAAGATCTCCAAACCGGGAGTTTGAATGCCAAAGGGCCCTCAGCCTTTGACCGCTTTATGGACCGCCATCTAGGGAAAATCATCCTAGCGGGCCTTGCCCTTGTCGGAGTATCTGGAGCTATGGGCGCTTACCATATCTACAAGCAGCGTAAACTGAAAGCTCGTTATTATCCGACCATGGCCCAGGCAGAAGAGCGTTTGGAGGGCCACTACCACCGGGAAACACCGGCGGAGGATGTCTATCAAATCTATGCCTTATTGGAAGATATGGAAGTTGAAGACCTCAAGGCAAATTATCTCACCGTTGCCTTGCTTGACCTGGTTGCTTCAGGGGCCTTACTTATAGAGACCAACCTAGAATCTGGTCTCTTTAGAAGCAAGGAAGAGAGTCTCTTTAGCCTAGTTGCTGACCAGACACCATCTGGACCAGCTGGGAGTATTTACCAGCTAATGGCTAAGGCTCAAGGTAAGAGAGACCAGCTCAGCCAGTCAGAATTCAGCCATTATGTGGAGAATAACCCAGAAAAATTCATCCAAGCTTTGGCTAGGATGAAGACCCATAGTAAGTCCTATCTGAAGGAAGCTGGCTATTTGAAGTCATTACGAGCAAAAGCAGCTAAGGAAAAGACGGAACGCGACCAGGCGGATGACTTGGTAGACCTGCCACTGACTGATCAAGGATTTGTCTTTAGAGACCAAGTCGTAGGCTTTAAGAATTATCTTGCCGACTACTCCTTGCTCAATGAAAGAGGGGCTAAAGAAGTTGGTCTCTGGGACCAAATGATGCTTTATGCCGGCGCCTATGGGATCTTGGAAGAAGTAGAAAAGGAATTTGAAAAAGTTTATCCCAACTACTACCAGTATTCTAGCTTCAACCAAGTCCCTCTAATGAATTATTACTGGATCAGCCGGTCCATCAACCAGTCTTATGTGAAGGCAACGAGCATGAGCGAGGTTTCTAGCTCTGGGGGCGGTGGCTTTACTAGTATCGGAGGAGGTGGCGGTTCCTTCGGTGGCGGCAGCGGCGGAGGTGTCCGCTAAGCCTGCCTTTTGAACTCTCTTTCTTAGGCCTAGGTCTAGGAAGGGGAGTTTTTCTTAGCTTATAAAATTTTAGTCTTCTTTAATTAAATTTATCTGGCTTTCATGTATAATTGAGAAGTTAAGTGAAAGATTATGGAGGTTTAAACGTGAAAAATCAAGAATTAAGTAATGATTTATTTTCTAAAGATTGGTTTTTTAGGATATTCAAAGGTGCCCTAGTTGGAATCGGTGGCATCCTGCCTGGCCTATCGGGTGGGGTCCTCGCAGTTATCTTTGGGCTCTATGATGAAATTTTGAGTTTTTTAGGCAACCTAACCAAGAATTTCTGGAAGAATGTCCGCTACTTTATTCCAGTTGGGATTGGCTTTGTGTTGGGGATCTTGCTTTTCTCCTTTGTAGTTAAGGAAGCCTTTGGAGCCTATGAAGGGCTCTTTACCTGCTTATTTATCGGTTTTGTGATCGGTACCTTCCCTTCCCTCTACCGGCAAGCTGGGGAAGAAGGCAGGTCAACAGCTGACCTGGCTATTATGGGGGTCAGTGCGGTCTTACTCTTCTTGCTGATGGTTGTTGGCGGGAGCGCGCTCACAGCGGTTGAACCGAATTTCTTTGTCTGGTTAATGTCTGGGGCCTTAATTGGTCTAGGTGTCATTGTACCGGGGATGAGCCCAAGTAATTTTTTGATTTACTTTGGTCTCTATGAGAAGATGTCTGCGGGTATCGCAGCTTTGGATTTCTCAGTGATTATCCCTCTCGCTTTAGGGGGCTTATTCTGTGTATTGGCTCTAGCTAAAGTCGCCAATTGGCTTTTTGCCCACTTTTATTCCAAGATGTACCACTTTATCTTAGGAACAGTCATCGGGTCTTCGCTGGCGATCTTCCCGACTGTCGTCTTTCCAACCTTTACCGCGGAAGGTCTGGCAGCTTCTGGATTGAGCTTCTTCTCCAACTTACTTTTATCCGTTTTAATGCTGGTTGCAGGGGTGCTTTTCTCCCTGTGGTTCGCCAAGATTGAAGCTAAATATTCCAAATAAAAAATTGGCAGTCCTAGTTTTTAAACTAGCTACTGCCAATTTTTCTTATTTTTCAGCTAAATAGCGGGTTAGGAATTCTTTCGTTCGTTCATGTTTAGGGTGGTTGATCACCTGGTCAGGTTCGCCATCTTCTACGATGTACCCCTTATCCATGAAGCAGATGCGGTTGGAGACGTCCCGAGCAAAGGCCATCTCGTGGGTAACAACGATCATAGTCAGTCCCTCTTCGGCTAGCTGGGTCATAGTCTGGAGAACTTCACCGACCATTTCCGGGTCTAAGGCAGAAGTGGGCTCATCGAAGAGAAGTAATTCTGGATCCATGGAGAGGGCCCGAGCAATGGCTACCCGCTGCTGCTGTCCCCCCGAAAGTTGGTGGGGCATGGCATCACGGTAGGGGGCCATGCCGACTTTTTCCAGGTTAGCTAAGGCCACTTGTTCCGCATCTTTGCGGTTGCGTTTCATAATTTTTTCTTGGCCAATCACACAGTTTTCAAGAACGTTCATATTTTTGAAGAGGTTGAATTGCTGGAAGACCATACCGACCTTGGCTCGAAACTTATTTTGGTCAAAGTGGCTGGCGAGAATTGATTGGTCATGGAATCGAATGTCTCCTTCAGTGGGTTCTTCAAGCAGGTTTAGACAGCGCAAGAGGGTTGATTTACCTGATCCGGATGAGCCAATAATGGAGATGACTTCACCTGGACTGACTGAGAAATCGATATCCTTAAGTACGACATTATCGCCAAATGCTTTCTTTAAGTGGTCAACATTTAAGATTGCATTAGTCATGAATTTCCACCTCACTTGTTGATGATTGGTAAACAGTATAGGAGTCGCTGCCGCTCATCTTGTGTTCGACGAGACGCAAGATACGGGTCGTGGTGAAGGTTAAGACGAAGTAGATGATCGAGGTAATGAAGAAGGTTTGGAAGGTAAGATAGGTTGTCCCGGCGGCTGAACGGGTCACGAAGAAGAGCTCCGTTACAGCGATTACGTTAAGGACAGAGGTATCTTTGATATTAATCACAAATTCATTACCCAGGGCAGGTAAGATTGAGCGGATAGCTTGGGGAAGCACCACATAGGTCATAGTTTGGAAATGGTTCATCCCGATTGCCTTAGCAGCTTCACTCTGTCCATCGTCAACACCGATAATCCCGCCCCGGATAACTTCGGCTAGGTAGGCTCCGGTATTCACAGACACGATCAGTAAGGCAGCAAACATGGAGCTCATATCAATATTGAAGAAGAGCTTGGACCCATAGAAGATCAGCATGGCTTGAACCATCATTGGCGTGCCACGGAAGATTTCGATATAGGCCATGATAATAAAGTCAACGATCTTATATAGTGTTTGCCCCAAACGATTATGTTTAGGCACTTTAATGGTCCGGTAGATGGCGATTAAGAGGCCAATGAAGAAGCCGACTAAGGTTGAAACGAGGGCAATGAACATGGTATTTGTTGCCCCTTTGATGAATTGGGAACTGTAGGTCTTCCAGATCCCAGCGACTTCGCCCCAGAAACCCGCTTCTTGGTTTCTTTGGTTGAGATCAACCATGTCTTCCATGATTTGGTTTCGTTCATCTTCAGAGATAGTCGCTAACGCGGCATTGATCTCTGAAGTGAGAGGGGAGGACTTGCGCAAGCCAACCGAAATTGAGCTGGATTGGTCGCCGAGGTCAAAACCTTGGCCTTCTTCAAAGCTCACCATAGTTAAATCATCATTAGCTGCTAAGGCAGCTAGGGCACCTGGCCGTTCGGAGATATAGCCATCGATCTTATCACTGAGTACGGATGAGATCATGGTAGGGAAGGAATCCATGGCGGTCTCTTTTTTAACACCTGGCACCTGGTCGATTAAGTTATAGTGGAAAGTATTTAATTGGCCAGTAAGGCGGCCGCCGTTGAAGTCTTCCAAGCTCTTGGCATTGGCATAAGGGCTGTCCTTGCGGGTGACGATAACGATATCCGAATTATAATAAGGATCTGAAAAGTCAATCTGGCGGAGTCGTTCAGGCGTTGGGGACATGCCCGCGATAATCGCATCAATCTTGCCTGATTCCAGGGCTGGGGGAAGGCCATCCCAATCCAGTTTGACAATTTCCAGCTTGAGCCCTAGCTTGTCAGCCAGGCGCTTAGCAATCTGTAGGTCGTAGCCATTGGCGAATTGGCCGTCTGCATTAGAAATTTCAAAACCACCATTGGCATCGGAAGTTTGGGTCCAGTTGAAGGGCGCGTAGTTAGCTTCCATTCCGACTCTTAGGATCCCCGGGCTTTCCAAACCCTGTTCAATTTTTTCTTGGTTAAACTGCGTGCTAGCTTCTGACTCAGCAGCTTGGGCTGGCTGGGGCAAGACACTTGCAATTGCCAGAAAAACTGTCATTAAAACAGCAAAAAAGGACAATACCTTTCTTGTCATATGTATTCTCTCCAATCTTGATGAAAATTCAACCGACAGAAGCGGTTGACATCTAGTATGTCGTTCTCAATGATACCATGGAACGCCAGGTTTTTGTCAAAAAAAAATCATAAAAGCTGAGATTTCTGAAAGGATAAATACAATGGAAATAAAAGCGACTGACTAGCGCCTTTAATCGACTCATGCTAAAATAGATAAAGAATGACCAGTTAAGGAGAGAAAGGATGCCTATGACGAAGAATAAAAAAATGCGTCATCAAGTCGTAATTGCTAACCAAGACTATACCATTGTCAGCGATAAGTCGCGTGCGCATGTCGACCAGGTAGTTGAAATTCTTAACCAACAAATGAAGGAGATGCAGACTAGCCATTATGCTATCTCAACTGAAGAACAAGCCCTCTTAGCGGCAGTCAATGCTATTTCCGACCGCTTAGACCTTGAGCTGTCAGTTGAAAATCGTAATCAGAGCCAAGAAACGGCCAGCGATATTGGAGGGTTAGAAGCTGAAGTCAAAGCTTTAAAAGAGGAAATTCATTTTCTCCATAAAAATTTTGCTAAAGCTCTTCAACGTTTGTTAAAAGAGCGGGATGCTTCTGAGTCAGTCAGTCCAGTTGATCGTCACGACCAAAGCCAAGAAAAGACAGCGAGTCAGCCGAGCGCTTCATCGGATCGCAAACAGGGAGGCTTGACTAAGACCCGCCGCCACTAGTGCAAAGGAGCGCATCTGGCTATGATTCTTATCTTATTTTTATTGCTTAGTTTGATCAAGGGCTTAGCCTATTATCGAAGACCCTATTTATTGGGAGGCTGGGGAGCAGGGGCCTATGCCTTGACCTTGGCCTCCGCCTTTAGCCTGGCTCGTGTTTTGAGCCCAACTTTAGTAGGCCCCTTGGAACTTTTCCTTCCTCTGCCAGGCCATGACTTAGATACGACTTACGCTTTTTATCCAAGAGAACTGATTCCTAACTTGGATACAGCTTTTTTCAGATTAGCGGCTTTTTGTTTCGTTTTCGTTTTTACTCTACTTCTTTTGCGCCGCTTGACTAGGCCTCTACTTGTTCTTACTTCGAGTCAGCAGTCGGTGCAGCTAAGCAAGTCCCAGCTAAGCTTAGTGGGGATTTATGCCTTGCTAGATAGCTATTTTTTAATTTTTTTCAGCTTACAGCTGCTAACTTTCATAGGGCACCCACAAGTGCAGACATTTTTAGGCGACGATTTCTTTGCTTCTAGACTTTTATTCCAAAGTCCCCTTTTAAGTCAGTGGATGTTTGCTTTTATTTTTGATGGATTAGCCCTAAATCTCTAGTGTTTGCGAAGGAGGATGCTCTGTTTGAATCATAAAATATTTGAAACACTTGAATTTGACCGTATTCGTCAGGAGGTTAAGGGATATTGCCAACACCCGCTTGCTAGCGAGAAGAGCCAGTCTCTTACAGCCATGACAAATCGAAAGGAAATCCAACAAGCGCTCGATGAAGTTGAAGAATTTTGCCGTTTGGATGCCTTGACCTTGGAAATGCCATTGGGTCGGGTGAACGATATCCGTCCTAGCCTAAAGCGCCTGGAGATCCAAGCTTCTTTAAATGGCCAAGAGCTAGCAGGAATTCTACAGCTACTAACTCTAGTTAAGGGCTTGCTTAACTTCCAGGGGCGGCTCCAGGAAGAGGAGGAAGTCTTTGAATGGATCCAAACTTACCTGGACCAGTTAGTCGCTTTGGCGGAAGAGAGACGGGCCTTGGAAGCGGCCATTGAAGTTGATGGTACTGTCAAGGATGGGGCAAGCAGCCGCTTAATGCAGATCCGCCGCCAACTCCACAACGAGGAGAACAATATTCGCCGCCAACTGAACCAAATTATTAAATCCAATAAAAGCGCCTATTTGAGTGACCAGCTGGTAACGATTCGAAATGACCGCTATGTTCTCCCTGTCCAACATTCCTACCGCCATGCCTTTGGGGGGATCGTCCACGACCAGAGTGCTAGTGGACAAACTTTATATATTGAACCCCAAGTGGTAGTGGAAAGCAACAACCGTTTGCAGGCTCTCAAAAGAGAAGAGAAGGAAGAAATTGAGCGGATTTTGGCAGAACTCTGTGCCAACTTAGTCCCCGTTCTTGCGGATTTAGCGTCTAATAACGAGCTGCTTGGCCACTTAGACTTTATCCATGCCAAATTTCAATTGGCTAAAGCTTACCAGGCCAGTAAACCTGTACTTGCACAAGCAGGCGATCAGCTTGCTCTTAAGGCAGCCTACCATCCCTACCTAGATGCCGATACGGCCGTAGCCAATGATATTTACTTCAGTTCGGACTATCGAATGATTATTATCACTGGACCCAACACAGGTGGGAAGACCATCACCCTTAAAACAGTGGGCCTGATTCAGTTAATGGCTCAGTCTGGTCTATTCATTACGGCTAAACCAGGTTCAAAGCTTGAAGTTTTTGATGAAATCTTCGCTGATATTGGTGATGAGCAGTCGATCGAACAGAACTTGAGTACCTTCTCTGGGCATATGACCAATATTATTCAGATCTTGGAGCGAGTGGATAGCCAAAGCTTGGTCTTAGTCGATGAGCTGGGCTCTGGGACAGATCCTCAAGAAGGAGCAGCTTTGGCCATGGCGATTCTGAACCGCTTATCAGATAGCCAAGCCAAGGTGATGGCAACCACCCACTATCCAGAACTTAAAGCCTTCTCATATGAACACCCAGCCAGCATCAATGCCAGTGTCGAATTTAATGAGAAGACTTTGAGTCCAACTTACCGACTCTTGATCGGGGAACCCGGACGGTCTAATGCCATTGATATCGCTAGTCGTTTGGGTCTCGACCATGACATTATCCAAGAAGCTCGCTCCTATATCTCTAGCGATAGCCACAATCTTAATGATATGCTCCTCTCCTTGGATGAACAGCGGCAGAAGTTTGAACGCAAGTCCAAGCAACTCAATCAGAACATGCAGAAGGCCGATGACCTCCTCCATGATTTAAAATTAGCCTACCAAGCCATGCGGGAAGATAAGGAAAAATACCTACAGCGGGCTAAAAAAGAAGCCAATGAGATTGTGGAAAAACGTAAGAAACAATCCGATAAAATCCTGCAAGATATCCGCCAATGGCAGCTTGACCAAGGCAAATCACAGGTCAAAGAACATGAGATGATCGATAAGAAGAAAGCTCTTGACGATTTAACCTACGAAGAACAGCAATTGCAGCAGAATAAGGTGCTTAAGAAAGCTAAAGAAGAAAAAGCGGCCCAAGAGGCGGCTAAAACTTTAGAAGTTGGCGATGAAGTGAAGGTGATTCCTTATGGTCAAGAAGGCGTCGTTATGGAAGAAAGGGAAGATGATGAGTGGGTAGTTCAGATGGGGATCTTGAAGATGACCCTGCCACGCAAGGATCTTAAACTCCTCCGCAAGAGCAAACAGGCAGCAACAGACAAGCCAGCAAGAGCTAGTGTTAAAGCCTCTAAAGCTAAGTCAGTGTCATCCAGCCTCGACTTGAGGGGAGAACGTTATGATGATGCCATGAAACGTTTGGATGCCTATATTGATGCTGCGCTCCTGGCTAATTATGGCCAGGTCACGATTATCCACGGCCATGGGACAGGGGCCTTGCGCAAGGGCGTGCAAAACTATCTCAAACGCCATTCTCGGGTGGTGGATTTCCACTTTGCTCCCTATAATATGGGCGGCAACGGTGCGACTATTGTTAAGTTTAAGGAAGACTAAAGCCAGGCAAAACTTATCTAAAAATCAGCAGCCTATGTTATACTAAAATTATACAAGTAAAGAAATACTAAGGAGGTATCTTATGGTACAAGCACTAACTGATGCAAACTTTGAAGCAGAAACTCAAGACGGACTAGTCCTGGTTGACTTTTGGGCAACTTGGTGTGGCCCTTGCCGGATGCAAAGTCCAGTCATTGAACAATTAGATGATGAAATGGGCGACCAAGTGAAATTTACTAAGGTCGATGTGGATGAAAACCAAGAAACAGCTCGTCAATTTGGCATTATGTCGATTCCAACCCTTCTTATTAAAAAGGATGGCGAAGCAGTTGAGACTTTAATTGGTTATACACCAAAAGAAAAATTGGAACAAATCTTAGAACAATATCTATAAGATAAGCAAAAATTGAGCGGTTGGGCTAGGCCTAACCGCTCATGTGCTTAAATATGATTGATTGTTTGATAAGGTCCCTTAGTGATAGCTCGCTTGTTCTTGCGAGGGAGGCAGGCTAGTCTCATACCCTGTAGTTGGGTTCGCAAGAGCAGCCTTGAAGTGATTTCAGCTCATCGAAACGTCTGACTGACGTCAGCCTTTTTCGATGAGCCTCCAATCATTCAAGTCTAAGCGCTCTTGCTCACACCCTTTGCTTATTTGATTGGTCGGTCTGGGTTGCCGTGGGCGAGGTTGGCGCGGATGTCTTTGTTGATAGCGCCTTGGTCGTATTGGGTCCGCCAGTCTAGGTAACCTGCTTCAAGGCCGCGGATGAGAACTTCTGCTGTTCCGATGTTAGTTGCTAGCGGCACATTGTAGACGTCGCAGAGACGAATTAGCGCATTGACATCAGGCTCATGGGGCATGGCAGCTAGGGGATCGCGAAGGAATACCACTAAGTCCATTTCATTTTGCGAGACCGCTGCACCGATCTGTTGGTCACCACCGAGGGGGCCAGATTGGTAACGATGAACCTTGAGTCCTGTTGCCTCTTGGATCTTCTTTCCTGTCGTGCCGGTTGCAAAAAGCTCATGTTCCTGTAAAATTTCCTTGTAGGCTGTCGTGAAAGCAATCATAAGATCTTTCTTGCTATCGTGAGCAATTAAAGCAATTTTCATTTAAAAGCCACCTTTCAATTAAGTAAAAAATCTATAATCATCTTCTAATTAATTGTAACACGAATTTGAAAATAAAGGATTTGAGAAGTTTATGAATTTACCTATTGCCTTTCTGGATTCGGGGGTCGGGGGCCTAACGGTTGTTAAAGAAGCCATGCGTCAACTGCCCAATGAGTCCCTAATCTATATCGGTGATAATGCTCGTTGCCCCTATGGCCCGAGACCTGAGGAGGAAGTTTCTTTCTTTACCAATCAATTGGTCGATTTCCTGGTCAAGCAGGGGGCTAAAATGCTCGTTATTGCCTGCAATACGGCCTCTGCGGTGTGTCTGGAAGAGGTGCGCAAGCGCTTGGATATCCCGGTAATTGGGATGATCCAGCCTGGTGCCCGAGCCGCCAATAAAGCCACACGCAAGGGACGCATCGGGATCTTGGGCACCCAGGGAACGATCGAAAGCGGGGCCTACCAGGAAGCTTTATGGGCTAAAAATAACCACTTAGAGCTTTTTCCCTTGGCTTGCCCCGCTTTTGTCCCTTTAGTCGAAAGTCACCAATACCAGTCCTCTTTAGCTAAGAAATTAGTGGCTGAGACCCTAGCAGATTTGCGCAAAAAAGATCTCGATACCCTGATCCTAGGTTGTACCCATTTTCCTCTATTAGAACAAACCATCCAACATGTTATGGGGAAAGAAGTTACTTTGATCGATTCAGGGGCGGAAGCCGTGTCAGAATTATCGATTTTGTTGGACTATCTGGGCTTGGCAGAATCTCGGCCGGGACATGCTAAACAGCATTTCTATACGACAGGCTCGGTTCGTTTGTTTAAAGAAATCGGCCAGGACTGGCTGGGCCGAGAAATGGCTGTGAAACAAGTTAAATTAACTGATTTATAGGAGGATAACGGATGAAAAAAATTGTCATTGCTACTAAAAACCCAGGTAAGGCCAAAGAATTTGAAATGATCTTTGCCAATTACCAGGTAGAAACTCTTTTAGACCATCCAGAAATGGCAGATATTGAGGAAAATGGACGCAGTTTCTTGGAGAACGCCGGGATAAAGGCGCGGACTGCTGCTCAAGCTTTAGGAGAAATCGTGATTGCGGATGACTCAGGCTTATCTGTGGATGCCTTGGACGGAGCCCCCGGTATTTATTCCGCGCGCTATGCAGGTCCAGAAAAATCGGATGCTGCTAACCGCGCCAAACTATTAGAGGAATTGCAGGATGTTGATCCAAGCAAGCGGCAAGCTGCCTTCCACTGTGTCTTAGTCGTCGCTGGAGCCAATGGTGAAATCCTAGCAGACTATGAAGGAAAATTAGAAGGCGAAATTTTAACAGAAGAGCGAGGAACGAATGGGTTTGGTTACGATTCCCTCTTCTATGTGCCTAGCAAGGGGATGACTACCGCTGAAATGACAGCAGAGGAAAAAGCAGCCATTAGCCACCGTGGTCAAGCCCTGGCAGCCCTCCAAGAGGACTTAGACCAAGGCAAGTTAAAGCTCTAAACACACAAAAACCAGCTCCTTTAATTTGGAGGCTGGTTTTTTCGATTAGGCATTTTCATTGAACTTTTCTTCCCGAGCTTGGAGCATGGCCATGGAAGTATTGAATTGAGATTCGGGTTGGCTGATACCTGCTTGGTCTAAGGCTTCAGTAAGTTTGCTGTAGTACTTGCCTTCGACATCTAGCTGCATGCCATTAACCGCAAAGAGACGGACCCGGTAAATCAGGTTGAAGCGGTTGTTATCGCGGAAGACTCCCAGATAGATGGGATCTTGAGCGAGTAGGGGATCCGGTTGTTCTTTTTCCATGCAAGCTCTAAGCACGGCTTCAATTTGGTCAGCATCCGAATCGGGATAAATTCTCAAGTCGATATCGCAGCGGATAGGGTAGCGGGAGCGGTTGGTGACATCTGTAATATTACGGTTGGAAATAAAATGTAGGTCCCCGTTAAAGTCCTTAATGACTGTGGTTCGGATGCCTAGCTTAGAAATTTCGCCTTCATAATCGTTGATGAGAACCGTATCACCCACATCAAATTGGTGTTCTAAGAGGATAAAGAAGCCGTTAACAATATCGTTAACGAGACCTTGAGCCCCAATACCAATCGCCACACTGGCAATCCCGGCACCGGCCATCAGTGTAGCGACTGGAACGCCCAAGATCGCTAAGACAGAGTAGATGACGAGGAAGTAATAGGTATACTGGATAAAATTTTGTACCAAGGTACGCAAGGTTTGTTGACGGGCAGGATTCTTCTCAAAACGTTCGGCCTTGTCGTAATAAAAATCAACCGAGCGAGTTAACAAGCGGCGGACGATCGAGAGAATCAAGACAGTGATAACAATTTGAATGATATTACCAAACCAAGAGCTGATGACTTGGTCCCATTCAATTTTAGAAAAATAATTAGTAAAAAAAGTTTTGATTTGTGACATGGCTGCCTCCTAGTTTCTTTTAAGTATTCTAATTTTAAGGAGAAAGCATGGAAAAGTAAAGTTTTCTGATTGGCTTGCCGCTTGTGCTATAGGAAAAAAAGATTTTTTTGTATTCTCTAAAGAAAAATGGTATGATTATCCTATGAAAATGGGAAGCAATGACTATAAATCTGAAGAGCTTACCCGATAATATAAGGGGTGATGTGCAAGATGACATGGGGCGGAGCTGCAGCCTTAATTGCTGCCATAGCTTTTGCAGTCTTGGTTGTTTTTTTGGTTCTTTTAGTGAGAGAACTCACAACAACCATTAAGAATGTGAGTCAGACAGTTGAAGAAGTTAATGATACCTTGGCTGTTTTGCGGCGTGATGTCGATGACTTATCTATTGAAGCACAGGGACTTTTGAATAAGACCAATGTGCTGATGGATGATGTCAATGGTAAGGTGAGCACCGTGGATCCATTATTTAAGGCAATCGGTGACCTCGGCGTATCAGTTTCTGACGTCAATGATGCAACTCGGGATCTGGTAGTCAGCATCCGACAAAAAGACCAAAAAGCTCAGGATAAGTCGGCTAGCCAAATTAATAGCCAACTTTCAGCTGGGACAGCTAAAGAAAAGTCAGGCGCTGTTGAAAAACTCGGTCAGACCGCTAAGCGGCTCAAGCAAAAGCGCTATATACGTAAGGTAAAAGAAGCATCAGAAAGTAAAGCATTTTAAGAGTTAAAGGAGTTATTATCATGAGTAAAAATAATTTAGGATCATTCTTATTAGGCGCCTTCGTGGGAGGGACTGCAGCAGCAGTGACAGCCTTACTATTTGCACCTAAGTCTGGTGAAGAATTACGCCAAGATATCAACGAACAAGCTCGTCAAGCTCGCGATACAGCCCGCGATTACAAAGATTTAGCCTTAGAAAAAGGCGCTGCAATCTATGACACCGCTTATGTTGCTGCTGATGATATCCGCATTAACTTAAAAGAATCTGCAAGCAATATTAAGTCGCAATTAGCTGAAACAGGCGAAGAAGTTAACCAACAGTACCAAGCAGCTAAGCACGATATCGCCGAGGCTTACAATGAAGCATCTGATTCTGTTAAAGAAAGCGCAGAAGAGGGTAAGGAAGCAGCAAAAGCTGCTGGTAAAGAAATTAAGGATGAAGCTAAAGCAGCCGGCGAAGAAGTCAAGGCAGAAGGCAAGGCAGCTAAAGACCAAGCCGAAGCTGATGCTAAAGTAGCTAAGGATGTCGCAAAAGAAGAAGGCAAAGATGCTAAAGAACAAGCTGAAGCTAAGTCTAAAGCTTAAATCAAGAAAAAATGAGAAAAAAGGAGGCTGGGACAAAAGTTCCGGCTTCCTTTTTTAAAAAGCAAAATTTTAAAAACGTGTTCCAAAAGTCAGGCTTGACATCCACTTTATGCAGGGGAGAGACTTGGCGCTTAGGCTTGGATGGTTGGAGCAAGTTAGAATAAGAACGAAGAATTCGCTTGTTTATGCCTTAGCGAATCCTACTACGACCTATGTCTAAGCCTTTACCAACGATTTCCCATAGTTCGCTCCTATGGTTCAGGCCTGATCGACTTTTGTCACACGCTCTTTATGTAAATTTTTCATTAATAAATGTAAAAAAATTCAAATTTTAAGCAATTATGTATTGTATTTATCCGCACTTAGTGTCAAAATAGTACTTGTGCTTATTTTAGTGAAAACGCTATAACTCATTTGAAAAAGAGATGAAAGCTTATAAGAATCTTATAGTAAACGCTTGCATTTCTTTGAAGACTTGCTTATACTTACTGTGACTACATGTGGAAAAATCGAGGAGGGAAAGCATGAACAAACAAACTGTAACAATCTATGATGTTGCTCGTGAAGCAGAAGTCTCCATGGCAACGGTATCGCGTGTGGTTAATGGCAATACCAATGTCAAACCATCCACACGTGAGAAAGTTATGAAGGTCATTGAAAAATTAGACTACCGTCCAAATGCTGTGGCAAGGGGGCTAGCAAGCCGGCGGACCACCACGGTTGGGGTTATTATTCCGGATATTACGAACCTGTATTTTTCAAGCTTTGCATTAGGTATTGACGATATCGCCGCTATGTATGATTATAGTATCATCATGGCCAATGCTGACCAAGGTCGGGAAGAAAAAGTGGTAACGGATATCCTATCCCGCCAAGTGGATGGCTTGGTTTATTTAGGCCACACGATGACAGATAAGATCCGCCATGAGGTTGAACGGACTCGGACACCGATTGTCTTGGCTGGCATGATTGATCCTGAAGGCAAAATGCCTTCTGTCCACATTGATTATGAATCAGCTGTAGCAGAAGCTGTTTCTCGCCTTTTCGACCAGGGTATTGAGGATGTGGCCTTTATTTCAGCCCCTGAATATCAAGTCGATGATGAGCTAGGTCGCTTTAATGGCTATAAGAAGGCCTTAGCTAGTCACAACAAGGACTTGGATTCGGCCCTGTGCTTAACGGCCGAAAACTCCCGCTACCGGGCAGCTGAAGAGGTTGGCCAAGAGCTGATCGATTCTAAGGCCCAAGCCGCTATGATTATCGGCGATGAATTAGCAGCAGGCGTCAGCAATTATGTTCAAGACAAGGGACTTAAGGTGCCAGAAGATATTTCGATTGTGTCATCCAATAACTCTATCATCACAGAAATTGT
Organism: Aerococcus sp. UMB7834; assembly: GCF_030215145.1. NCBI lineage: Bacteria > Bacillati > Bacillota > Bacilli > Lactobacillales > Aerococcaceae > Aerococcus > Aerococcus sp. UMB7834. Next base: position 55,181 of record NZ_JASOLI010000006.1, read on the forward strand.
CCGCCCCCAACTTACAACTATTGCGCCCCCGCTTTATGATATTGGAGCAGTTGCCATGCGAATTCTAACCAAGTTAATGGGTGATAAGTCAGTTGAAGAAGAAGTCATTGAAAACAAAAACATTCTGCCTTATAAAATTATCGTTCGCGATTCTACCAAATAGCTAAAACTAGCTTTATTTCTTAGTCATACAGAATAGTAAAGCCCTCAAAGCTTTCTCAGGAAAAGCTTGAGGGCTTTATTTATGGACTTAATTAGGCGGCTTCACTTGCGTTAGCCTGGTCACTTGAGGCTTGATCTTCCTTTTCTTTAATGGCATCAAATGGTCGATTAAAAGCTCTCTCCAAGCGTCGCCGGTAGCCTTGGAGGATGGAAAGAAAGCGCTGGTTAGTCGCTTCTGAATCTTTAATCCGGTAGTCTTCTAGCTCAAAGGCTAGCTCATCCAGCTCAGCCCCGATGGCATAGTTAAAGCTAGCATTAGGCAGGGGCATGTTTTGGGGGAAGAGCTCAGTTTTCTTTGCCTCTTCAGCTGGGATATGATAGCGACTTTGGTAGGGACCTGGGAAGTCTCCAGCGGCTTGACCGGTTTTCTCTACGATAGGGAATTCACGGACACTATCCGGTCGGTTAAAATGCTGGCCAGCGCCCAGAAGCTGGGCGTTATTAGCATAGAGGGTATTCATAGCTGACAGCCAGTACTTGGCATGGCGGTCTGAGGGACGGCCGAAAGCTTGGTTATCATCCGCCTGGTCGAGGCTCTGTTGAATGCTTGGATTGTCGTAGCCAATCCAGGAGGCGAGGCTGACCGCTGGAGTGCTACCAACAACCCAGCTATCAATGTAGCCTTCAGAGGTGCCTGTTTTAACTAGCCAGTCTAAGTCTGCCGGTAAGGCTTCCTGGTGGTCTTGCCAGAGGCCTTCTGTTTTAACCGACTTAAGCATATCAGCCAGGATATAGGCCACATCTGAGTTAAAGGCCCGCTTATTTTCTTTTTGGGCTTGGTAGTAAAGCTTGCCATGCCGGTCGTGGATGCTTTGGATGAGGTGGGGCTTGTGGTAGACCCCACCATTCGCAATAGTGGCGTAGGCAGCGGCCATTTCAGCAACTGTTGGACCTGTTTGCGTTCCACCCAAGCTAAGTGCCAGGTTCTGGTACTCATGGTCGCCAATGGCTTGTCCCAAGCCCAAGTTGTTCATATAGGATTTGAGGTCAGCCCCTTCTTGGACCAGTGTCTGGTAGAGATGCACGGTTGGGTTATTTAGGGACTGGGCTAGAGCTTGTCGGGCTGTGACAATCTGGTTGGAGATGGTCTGGCCATAGTTACTTGGTTCATAGTAAGTCCCGTCCTCTTCTTGGGTCCGGATATAGTTATCAGCAAGACGCGTTGCGGGACTAATCAATCCCTCTTGGAGGGCAGGCCCATAAGTAAGTAGAGGCTTGATGGTCGAACCTGGTGACCGGCGCGTGGAGAAAGCATGGTCCGTTTGCTGTTTGCTGTAGTCAACCCCTGCTGTAAAGGCTAAGATAGCCCCTGTATGATTATCAATGAGGACCGCTCCATTCTGGACGATATCACCTTGGCGGGGGCTTCCCAAACGGCTTGCATTTTGCTGGAGTTTAGCCTCCAAGGCCTGGTGAAGGTCCAATTGAACCGTACTTTGAATCTCAAGACCGCGATTTTTAAAAGCTTGCTCAGCTTCATCATAATAATTGGCCAAACGTTCAGGTTGTTCTTTGACGGCTTCCCAGTTTTCTCCTCGGGCTTCAGCTAGACTCTGAGTGAGGATGAGTAAGCTCTCGCGCTTAAGGGCTTGGAAGAGGAAGCTGTGGGGGTCCTGACTTTCAGGGGCTTTTTCTTCGCTTGGGATAAAGTCTTGGCGGATATCATAAGTTTTAGCGGCTTGGAATTCTTCTTCTGAAATGACTTCTTCAATCCGCATCCGCTCCAGGACTTCCGCCATCCGGTCAATTCCTAGTTTCATTTGCTCTTCTGGCTTAAATTTGCCATTTTGCTGGTAGGGGGTGTAGCTGTAGGGATTCTGTGCCAGCCCGACGAGAAAGGCAGCTTGGGGGATGTTCACGTCAGCTGCTTTTTTCCCAAAAAGTCCCTGGCTGCTTGCTTCAATACCTGCAACATTCTCTCCTCTGGCATTCCGACCGAAGGAAGAGAAGTTGAGATAGGCTTCAAGGATTTGTTCTTTAGTGAAAAACTTTTCCAAACGGATGGCGAGCAGTAGTTCCTTTGCCTTACGGGCCAAACTGACCTCATTAGTCAACAGCGTTTGCTTGATTAACTGCTGGCTGAGGGTTGATCCGCCTGAGGGGTTGCCGATACCAAAAAGATAAGAAGCCGCCGCTCGGAAGATGGCGCTAGGTACGAAACCAGGGTGGTCGAAGAAATATTCATCTTCGGTTGCCACTAGGCCATTAACAATGAGGGGGTTAACCTGGTTGAGGGGAATATTCTCGCGTCGAATATCTGGCTGGACTTGGAAAAGGATCTGACCGTCCTGGCTAAGTAATTGTGAGGGTTCTTCTGTATTCACCATGGCCTGGGCCATTTCTTGACGGCTTGGGATAGGGTCATCTTCCGTCAGACCAAGCAGGTAACCTAGTCCCAAGCCTAGGATAAGGACAGCGAGGGCGCAAAATAAGGCCAGGCAGGCTTTAAGAGCTTGACCAGCTAGAGCGAGTAGACGGCTCAGATGGCTAAGAAAAGAGAGATTTTTATTTTGAAAAGAATTTGGCATAAGTCACCTCCGTGGACTGGTTTTCTTTATTATAACAAAAGACGCCAAGTAAGGGGGCTTTAGCTAGGCTATAACTTAAGATTTCTAGTATAATAAGGCTAAAGGAGGACGGCCCATGGAAAACTGTTTACTCATTATTAATCCTGTCGCTGGTAACGGCTTGGGACGTGCAGTCGCTCCCGAATTAGACTGGACCTTGGCCAAAAGTTTTGCGCATACTCATTTAGTTTTTACCCGAGGAGTAGGTGATATAGCACGCATTATTGGCCATTACCACGACCAGGTGGACGCTGTTTTTGTGGCAGGGGGTGACGGCACTCTTAATGAGGCGGTCAATGCACTGGCCCCTTATCACTTTGATCGACCCTTGGGCTATATGCCTCTAGGAACGGTGAATGATATTGGTCGGGTTTTGAAAATTTCCCAACAACCCAAGGAGGCGCTCAGGCAGCTTTCCCGCCTACGAACTTGTTCTGTCGATCTGGGGCGGATTAATAACCAATACTTTATGAATGTTGTTGCTGTGGGACAGATTCCTGAAGCCGTTAAAGAAACAAAGGCAGAAGCTAAGAAGCGCCTAGGCAAGCTGGCCTATGTGGCAGACGGCGTTCAAGCCTTCTTCCAATCCAATGCCCAGACGTATGACATCATCGCGGATGGCGACCACCATATCGTTGAGACTGAACTCATCTTGATCTGCTTGACGAACTCAGTAGGGGGGATCGAACATATGGTTGAGCGCGCTCGGATTGATGATGGTTGGGCCCACCTACTCTTTCTCAAGAACCGTCATAGTCTTGAATTTGTCCCTGAACTCCTTCAGAGTGCTCTTCAAGGGGATATTTCCGCTTCTAAGTTTGTCCAGTACAGACGGGCTAAGGATATCCAATTAAAGGCCCTAGATCAGCCGATGACTTCCAATGTCGACGGCGATGCCGGGCCCAAGCTACCTGTTCATGTTGAAGTCCTAGCAGGCCAGCTTAAGCTGCTCGTGCCTGACTTAAGAACTTAAGTTGCGTAAAACCCTAAAATTTGCTATTATTGATACGTTAATTTGAAAATTACTTTAGGAAAGAAGGGGCTTTTGTGTCAGGACATAATAAATGGAGTAAAATTAAAAACACAAAGGGCGCGGAAGACGCCAAACGTGCCAAGGTTTTCCAAAAATTATCACGGGAAATCTATATGGCAGTTAAACAAGGTGGACCGGAGCCGAACTCCAACCCCGCCTTGCGGATGGTGATGGATAAAGCTAAGTCCGCCAACATGCCAAAATCTAATATTGAGCGTGCTATTGATAAAGGTAGTAATCAAAATAGTGGTGAAGATTACGATGAAGTAACTTATGAAGGCTATGGTCCTAATGGGATTGCCGTTTATGTCGAAACTTTAACAGACAATACTAACCGTACCCTGAGCAATGTGCGGACCATCTTTAACAAGAATGGGGGCAGTTTGGGAGAATCAGGCTCTGTTGCTTTTATGTTTGACCGTAAGGGTTATATTGCCATTGAACGTGAAGGCTTAGATGTTGATGAAGATACCATGCTGATGGAAGCCTTAGAAGCAGGCGCTGAGGACCTCCAAGTTTCGGACGAAGTTTTCGAAATTTATAGTCAAGCGGAAGACTTTGGTGATGTCCGTGATGCGCTGAAAGAAGACGGTTACGAACTTGCCAGTGCCGAATTAACCATGGTCCCTAAGACACTGATTGATTTACCAGCTGACAAGGCAGAAACTTTTGAAAATCTGATCGACAAGCTTGAAGATGATGATGACGTGCAAAACGTTTATTACACGACAGAATTACCTGAAGACTAAGTCAAAAATATGAGAAAAAAACTGGGCCTCGGTCCAGCTTTTTTCTTTAGGACCAAACTTGAGCAGGTCTTGTAAATTTGCTATTCTAGAACTAATCTTTAACGAATGAAGGGAGAGTCACCTGGCTATGCGTGTCATTGATGTGCTCAAAGAAAATAAGTGGCGGGCGCTGACGGGTTTTATTTTTAAGAGCCTTGAAGCCATCTTAGAATTATTGGTGCCGTTTTTAATGGCTCATATTATTAATTACGGGATTCATCCAGGAAATTTGGACTATATTAAGAGCCGGGGGATTTTCTTGTTTATTTTGCCTCTGTGTGGCTATCTCTTGGCCTTAGTCTGCCAATGGTTCGCTTCCTTAGTCTCCCAATCCACGGGAAGCAAGTTGCGGTCTCTTTTGTTTGACCAGCTTAACCGCTTGGACCTGCAGCAGAGTCAAAGTTTAGGGTCAAGTTCGATTGCCAATCGCATGATTAATGACACCCACAATATCCAGGTTTGTATTGCTATGGCCATCCGTCTGGCTTCGCGTTGTCCGGTCCTATTGGTCGGTGCCATGGTCATGTCTTTTATTGTTAGCCCCCAGCTTGCTCCTATCTTTATTCTGGGCGGTCTAGTTTTGGGAACAATTCTTTCTCTTATTACCTTGGCTTCTAACCGCATCTTAGCCGGTATCCAAAAAGCTTTAGACTATTTGGGTCAACTCTTTGCTGAAAACTTATCGGGAATGCGTGACATCCGGTCTTTCGCCAGTCAAAAACGTGAAGTCCAGCGCTTCGAAGAGGCTAACCGAGACTGGAGGAAGCAGCAGGTTGCCTTGGCCCGGGTTCAATCGCTGGCCAATCCTGCTAGCCTCTTTGTGGTTAATTTATTGATCGCTCTTATTCTGTATTTTGGCGGGGGACTAGTGAACCGAGGGGCCTTCCAACAAGGCGAAGTGATTGCTCTTGTCAATTATATGAATACCATCCTTCTAGCCCTTAATGTCTTAGTCCAGGTGCTTGTAATGATTAGTCGGGGGGTAGCTGGAATCCAACGCGTGGATGAATTGCTAGCTCTTGAGCCAAGTATTGTAGATCCTGTGCCCAGTCACCGCTGCCCCGTACACCTAGAAGAACCAGCACTTGCTGTTAAGATCGACCAGCTAAGCTTTGCTTACGGACAAAAAGCTGTACTTAAAAATATTAATCTAAACTTAGCGCCTGGTGGCTTCTATGCGATAGTAGGTCCTACGGCGGCAGGGAAAAGCACTTTGATTCATTTGCTTGAGCGTTTTTATAAGCCGTCAAGCGGTCAGATTTTTTTGAATGGACAGGATACCCAAGAGATGGCCCTTACTGAGCTTAGACAAATGATCAGCCTAGTCCCCCAGCATGCCAGCCTCTTGACCGGGACGATTCGTTCTAACTTGCTTTTGGGCAGGGCAGATGCGACAGATGAAGAGCTCTGGCGGGCCCTGGAAGACGCCCAGGCCGCTCACTTTGTCAGCCAGCTTGATGGGGGCTTGGATGCCCCGGTTAGCCAGGGCGGGAAAAATTTCTCAGGGGGCCAACGCCAGCGCTTGACAATCGCTCGCGCCCTGGTCAAGGAGGCCGGACTTCTTATCTTAGATGACGCGCTGAGCGCTCTTGATTTTGCCACTGAGGCTCGGATTCGTTCGACCCTTGCCCAAAAATCAGCTAGCGTCTTATTGGTTTCCCAACGCTTAGCCTCAGTGCTTGAAGCTGACCAAATTATCGTCTTAAACTATGGCCAAGTCGAAGCGGTTGGAAAGCATGATGAGCTACTTGCTCAGAGTCCTAGCTATTATGCCATGGCCAAGTCACAAAAATTAGTAGAAGGAGGCGAGTCCCTTGCTTAGGTCTTTACGTGCACTTCTATCTTATTTAAGGCAGGAGAGCTTAAGCTTAGTCTTTATTCTTATTTTGGCTAGCCTATCCGTAGCCTGCCAAATTTTGATTCCGATTCAAATCGGTGAAGCGGTCAACCAGGTCCTCGGCAGGGGGCAAGTCTATTTTTCTGGCTTATACCAGCAGCTGGCTTATCTCTTGGTCAGTGCCGGTCTCGCCGCCCTCTTTATGTGGGGGCAAAACCGACTGATTAACCAGCTGAGCTACCGACTTATGGGCCGTTTGCGGATTGATCTTTTTAAAAAGCTGCAAAAATTGCCCTTGCATTTTATCGACCAGCATGCCCATGGTGACCTAGTCAGCCGAGCGATTAATGACGTGGATTTGGTGGGAAATGGTTTGGTCCAAAGTTTTACCAACTTTTTCTCCGGTCTAGCAATGATTATAGGGGTACTAGTAATGATGCTGTCTATCCATGTCCGCACAGCTTTAATTGTCATTGTTCTGACACCTTTGTCGATTGCGGTGTCCAGTTTTATCGCCAACCGCACCTATCGCTTTTTTCAGACCCAGTTAGCTTTGCGCGGCCAGCTCCATGCCTATACAGAGGAGCTCGCAGCTAACCAGCTGCTCGTCAAGAGCTTTCAGTATGAAGGCCAGGCGGAGGAAAACTTTAGTCAGCTCAACCAAGAACTCCACGAATCCGGCATTTGGTCCCAGTTTTACGGTGCCCTAGTCAATCCCTCAGCCCGAGTGGTCAATAGTTTAGTTTATGGGGCAGTCGGGCTCTACGGCGCTTTTGCAGTTGTTTCCGGTCAACTATCGGTGGGAATTTTTTCTAGTTTCCTCGCCTATGCCAACCAATACAGTAAGCCTTTTAATGATATATCCGCGGTGGTGAATGAGATGCAGACAGCCCTCGCTGCTAATGAGCGAATTTTTGACTTGCTGGGAGAAGAAGAGGCCGGTAATTCTTACCAAGTTGATCAGATTCCTACTTTTAAAGGGCAGCTTAGCTTTGACCAAGTCGCTTTTTCTTATCAGAAAGAACACCCGTTGATTGAAGACTTCTCCTTAGAAGTTCAAGCGGGGCAAACAGTTGCGATTGTGGGACCGACCGGAGCAGGCAAGTCGACCCTGATTAATCTCTTGATGCGCTTCTATGAGCTCGATAGTGGGCGTATCCTAATTGATGGGGTGGATAGCCGCCAGCTGGACAAGAATTATCTGAGACAGCTCTTCGGAATGGTCCTCCAAGATTCCTGGCTATTTGAAGGGACCATCTACGACAATATTGCTTACGGCAAGCCTGACGCGACTTATGACGAAGTGATTGCAGCAAGTAAAAAAGCCCGCCTCCACCCCCTTGTCCAACAGATGGACCAGGGCTATGACAGTCCCGTCCAAGTTGCTGGAGCCAACCTATCTTCTGGCCAGCAGCAACTAATCTGTATTGCCCGCATCCTGCTGACGGACTTTAAGATGCTTATACTCGATGAAGCAACGAGTTCCATCGACAGCTTAACGGAAGCCTTGGTCCAAGAAGCTTTCGACCAGATGATGCAAGGGCGGACAAGTTTTGCTGTCGCCCACCGCCTATCCACCATTCAGAATGCCGACGTGATTCTCGTCCTTGACCAGGGGCAAATCGTTGAACAAGGTAAGCATGAGGATTTACTCGCCCGCCAAGGCTTCTATTATCAGCTCTATAATAGTCAGTTTAGCCATTTCAGTAAAGAATAGAACAGACAAAAAGCCAGGTCAATCAGCTTATAGGAAGTGATTGACCTGGCTTTTGTTATAGCTTCTAAAAGCTTACAGATTATTTTTCTAGGATAGTTTTGTTAACAACATTAAGGTCTTCATCTAAATCGTAAACGATAGGTTCACCAGTTGCGATTTCAACTGAAGGAATATCTTCGTCAGAGATGTTTTCTAGGTATTTAGTAATGGAACGGAGGCTATTGCCGTGTGCCACAACTAAAACATTTTTGCCTTGCTTTAATTCAGGAGCAATGTGGTCTTCCCAGTAAGGTAGGGTACGGGCTAGGGTATCTTTTAAGCATTCGCCAGCAAGCAGACGGTTTTGGTCTAAGTCAGCATAGCGTGGATCATCGATGCCTTCTTCAGCTAATGGTGGGCGAACATCGAAGGAACGACGCCAAATGTGGACTTGTTCATCCCCATATTTTTCAGCAGTTTCAGCTTTATTTAAGCCTTGTAAGCCTCCATAATGACGTTCGTTTAAGCGCCAGTTTTTGTTGACGGGTAAGTAGAGACGATCCATTTGGTCTAAGACATTATAAGTCGTTTGGATGGCACGTGATAACATGGAAGTATGAACCGTGTCGAATTCAATACCAGCTTCTTTAAGGTCTTGACCAGCCTTTTGAGCTTCTTTAACCCCTTTTTCTGAGAGGCGAGGGTCTAACCAACCTGTGAAAACATTGGCTAAGTTTAATTCACTTTCGCCGTGACGGATGAAAACTAATTTCATTATAAAATTCCTCCTAAAAATAATTAATGAACAAGCATTATTATTCACCAAAGCAAGTTTTGCTTTGCTATCCTATATTTTACGCTATTTGCAGATGAGGGGCAAATGCTTTTGCAAATATCCATTAATTAAAAGCGCTTCCATAAAATATTATTAAATTTTAATAAATTTCCACGTGAAAAGTGTAGCAATCTGTTTGGTAAGCTGTTATAATTAGAGACAGATCTGTTATATTGTGAAATAAATTACAAAAGGAGATGAATTTATAATGGATACGACTAAAGCATGGAAAGGCTTCACTGGTAAGAAATGGCAGGAAGAAGTTAATGTTCGCGATTTTATCCAAAATAACTATACAGAATATACGGGTGACTCTTCATTCCTAGAAGGGCCAACTGAAAATACTACTGAATTATGGGATCAAGTGATGGACTTAACCAAACAAGAACGAGAAAATGGTGGCGTTCTTGATATGGATACAAAGATTGTATCAACTATCACCTCTCATGATGCAGGGTATCTTGATAAAGATAAAGAAAAAATCGTTGGGGTTCAAACTGATGAACCGTTTAAACGTTCCTTACAGCCATTCGGTGGTATTCGGATGAGTGAACAAGCTGCTAAATCTTATGGCTATGAAGTCGACTCTGAAATTTCTCATATCTTCCGTGATTGGCGTAAGACCCACAACCAAGGGGTATTCGATGCTTACACACCTGAAATGCGTAAAGCTCGTCACAACAAGATCATCACTGGTTTGCCAGATGCTTATGGTCGTGGTCGGATCATCGGTGACTACCGTCGTGTTGCCCTATACGGTATTGACTTCTTAATGGATGAAAAATTACAAGAATTCAACGATGGTGATGGCATGGATATGTCACAAGATGTTATCCAACACCGTGAAGAGTTATCTGACCAATACCGTGCTTTAATTGAATTAAAAGAACTTGGTAAGACATATGGCTTTGACTTAAGCCGTCCTGCAGAAAATGCTCACGAAGCTATCCAATGGTTATACCTAGCTTACCTAGCTGCCGTTAAGCAACAAAATGGGGCTGCAATGTCATTCGGACGTACATCTACCTTCTTGGATATCTATATCCAACGTGACCTTGAAAACGGAACTTTAACTGAAGTTGAAGCGCAAGAACTCATCGACCACTTAATCATGAAATTGCGTATCGTTAAATTTGCACGTACCCCTGAATATAATGAACTCTTCTCTGGGGACCCAACTTGGGTAACTGAATCGATTGCAGGTATGGGCTTAGATGGACGCTCCTTAGTAACTAAGAACAGCTTCCGTTACCTACAAACCTTGAAGAACATGGGTACAGCTCCAGAACCAAACTTAACTGTTCTTTGGTCTAAAGACTTACCAGAAGGCTTCAAGGAATTCTGTGCGGAAATTTCAATTAAGACCAGCTCTATCCAATACGAAAACGACGAAGTTATGCGCCCACAATACGGTGATGACTATGGTATTGCCTGCTGCGTGTCTGCTATGGAAATCGGTAAACAAATGCAGTTCTTCGGTGCCCGTGCTAACTTAGCTAAGACTTTACTTTATGCTATTAACGGTGGTGTAGACGAAATTTCTAAAGTACAAGTTGGCCCTCGTTATCAACCAATTGATAGTGAATATCTCGATTACGATGAAGTTATTGACAAGTTCGATGATATGATGGACTGGATCTGTAAACTTTATGTGAATACTTTAAATGTTATCCACTACATGCATGACAAGTATTCTTATGAAAGTCTTGAAATGGCTCTCCATGACTCCCATGTCAAACGGACCATGGCAACTGGTATTGCTGGTTTCTCCGTAGCGGTTGACTCACTTTCAGCAATTAAATACGCTAAGGTTAAACCAATCCGTGATGAAAATGGGGTTGCTGTTGACTTCGAAATCGAAGGCGACTATCCAAAATATGGTAACAACGATGACCGTGTTGATGAAATTGCGGTTAAACTCTTGAAGAAATTCATGACTAAGATCCGTAAGACACCTACTTACCGTGGTTCTGTCCATACAACTTCTATCTTAACCATCACTTCTAACGTCGTTTATGGTAAGAATACAGGGTCAACTCCTGATGGCCGTGAAGCCGGTGTGGCCTTTGCACCAGGGGCTAACCCAATGCACGGACGTGACTCACACGGCGCCTTAGCAAGTCTTTCATCAGTAGCTAAATTACCATACACCTACTCAATGGACGGTATCTCTAACACCTTCTCAATCGTACCTAAGGCTTTAGGACGTGATGAAGAAACTAAGATTGATAACTTAGTGTCCATGTTAGACGGTTACTCTAAACAAGGTGGCCACCACTTAAACATTAACGTCTTCGACCGTGATACCTTGCTTGACGCGATGGATCACCCAGAAGAATACCCACAATTAACCATCCGTGTATCTGGTTATGCGGTGAACTTCGTTAAATTGACTCGCGAACAACAATTAGAAGTTATTAACCGGACCATGCACGAAGGGATGTAAGCTCGACGACTTAAGTAATGAAATGAGGAATCATGATGACAGAAACAATTGGCTATGTCCACTCTCTTGAAAGTTTTGGTTCTGTAGATGGTCCTGGGATTCGATTTGTTTCCTTCATGCAGGGCTGTCGCTTAAGATGTCAATTCTGTCATAACCCAGATACTTGGAAGATTAATGCGGGAACGCCTTATACGGCCGAAGAGCTCTTCCGAGAAGCTGTCAAATATCAGCCGTATTGGGGGAAAAAGGGTGGCGTAACCGTTTCTGGGGGAGAACCATTATTACAGATTGATTTCTTAATTGAATACTTCAAATTGTGCAAAAAACATGGTGTTCATACAACTCTGGATTCTTGCGGGGGCCCTTTCACCCGCGAGCCAGAGTGGTTGGCTAAGTTTGAGGAACTTTTGGAATACACAGACCTGATCTTGATGGACGTGAAGCAAATCAATCCTGAACGTCACCTCAAGCTAACGACAGCGCCTAATGAGAATATCTTAGACCTCTTCCGCTTCTTGCAGGAAAAAGGTCAGCCTATCTGGATTCGCCATGTCCTCGTACCAACGCGGACGGACTTTGACGAAGACCTGCAGGGGCTCTCTGATTTTATCCAGAGTCTAGGTGATATCGTTAAAAAGGTTGAAATCCTTCCTTACCACACTATGGGAGTTTATAAGTATTATGAACTCGGTATTCCATATAAACTTGAAGGTGTGGAGCCACCAACAGAAGACCGCGTAGCCAACGCTAAACGTATCCTGAAAGTTGATGACTACCAAGGCTACCGGTCCATGTAATAGCTTTGGCCAGCATCCTGGTCAAAGCATCTCAACACCCCCAAACAAGTCTCTCGAGGCTTGTTTGGGGGTGTTTTTATCTTTTGATATGCTCTTTTTTTGCACACTTTTGCTTTAAAATGATAAGAATATTAGTTAAAATCAAAGATTTTCCTGAAAAAATCAAACAAATTGATAAATATCTGCTATAGTTAATAAGTAATGAATTTGAAATGGGAGGAATTTAATGGAAAAAGGTAAATTATTTTATGGTTGGTGGATTGTCCTCGGGGCCATCTTAATCCTAGCTTGTATGGGACCAGCCTCTGTCGCAGTGGCTAATCTTTTCCAACCACATGTGGTTGAGGAGTTTGCTATTGCTAATAGTGCTTTTGCAATTGTGAATTCAATTGTTTTAGGCATGGGGATCTTTGTATCACCCTTTGTCTCTCAAATGTTTGCTAAGCGTGGTAATTTTAAACGTTTTTATTTGATTGGTATTCTAGTTTATGCCATTGCTTATGGTTTGTATGGCTTTGCACCAAATATCTATGTTTTTTATTTCTTATCTATTTTTGTTGGTTTTGGGTACACAGCCACGACTATTATTCCGGTATCAATGCTGGTTAATAATTGGTTCGTCAAATCAAAAGGGACCGCCTTAAGTCTATCCTTCGCTGGCTTAGGTGTTGGTGGTATTATCTTTAGTCAATTACTCACTTTCTTGATCCAAGAAATGGGTTGGCGGATGTCCTACTTGACTTATGCCATTATTATGCTGGTTGTCTGCTTGCCTATTGTTCTCTTCCTCTTTGTTGAGAAACCAGAAGACAAGGGCCTCCATGCTTTAGGAGCTGGGCAAGTTGATCAAAGTTCTGAAGAAACGACCAGCCAAGCTGGGGTTAATTTACCGATGACAGAAGTTGTTAAGAAGCCATTCTTTATCATGCTTCTTATTGGGACAGCCTTCATTGGTATTTCGAATAACGGGGGCCTAGGACAATTCCCACCGGCCGTTCAAAGTTTACACGGTGCTGAAAAGATGGCCCTCATGGTTTCCATCTACTCTGGTGTTGGTATCCTAGGTAAATTGATCCTTGGTATAGTTAACGACAAATTTGGTGTACGGCTAGCGACGATTTATGCTTCTGCTCTTTGCACCTTGGCCTATCTCCTGATGATGTTAGGGGCTAATTACAGCTTTGTTCTCACCATGTCTGTACTATTCGGCTTAGGGAATGCGATCGGTACGGTCTTACCGCCACTGATGGCTTCAGCTATCTTTAGCTCTGAAGACTATCCTAAGGCTTATGGCTACATGCAGAGCGCCTTGATGCTCGGGATGACTTCAGGCTCACTCTTAGCAGCAACAATCGCTGATGTCAGCGGTTCTTACAACTATTCATGGCTTACTTTAGCCATCTTGTCGATCTTGATGGCTGTTCTTTGGGTAGGCGCTTATCAACGGTCACAAAAATTTATGACCAAATAAATTACATACGAACGAAAAAAGCGTAACAGCTTTGTAGTGACCCCAAAAAGTTAGATTCTTAGTCCAACTTTTTGGGGTCAGCATACTTAGCTGGTTACGCTTTTTTTGGCATTTTAGGCTGGGGTCAACGCTTAGGCCTCTTCTGCCTTATTGGCTAGGATCGCTTTGACCACTTTTAAGCGGGTAAATTCTTCCCTTTCTTTTTCTTCCAAAGCTGAGGAGATAGCTACTTGGGCATCTTCTAGCTGTGGAATGGTAATATTTTGCAGGGCATTGACCCGCTTTTGCGTTTTTTGAATGTTATTCGCTAAACGATAGGCTGAATTTTCAATTTCAGCTAGTTTAACTTGGAGCTCTTTGACCTTTTCAAAGGCAATGCGGGCTTGGTCAACAGCAATGCTGGTATCAAAGAGTGAATAATTGGGTTCAAGTTTTTCTTTAGGCAGCCGCGTCTCAGGGATCTCTGTGCCCATAACGCTACGGATCTTGATGTCTAGGGCATCGGAAATAGGAACACCATAAGCGGCTTGTTCGACATTAACCATGCCAATCTCACCGGTAGCAATACTCAATTGTTTGTAGGCTTCGCCATAAGCGGCCTTTAATTTTTCTTGGATTTGACTGGCTTCTTTAGATAAGGTCATGATTTCGTTCATGAGAATCATTCGCTTGCGGTCCATCAGATTATAACCGTTGCGAGAGAGTTTGAGCGATTTTTCAACCTGCATCAAGTTACCCCGAGTAGGGGCAGCATTAATATCCATTAGGCCTCACCATTTTCTTCACTTTCTGGCTCATGATCGCTGGAGTCATAGTAGCGGTCTAGAATCTTAGTATCCATTCGGTTCAATTCTTCACGTGGGAAGGCCCGCAGGAGTTCCCAAGCTAGGTCTAAACTCTCTTGGATCGTCCGGGTCTCATCAGCAGCTTGACCGACAAATTCTTCTTCGAATTTTTCACCAAATTCCAGATATTTCTTGTCAATATCAGATAGTTCTTCTTCCCCAATAACGGAGGCTAGGCTCCTGGCTTCCGCGGCACCTGAATAAGCGGCGAAGAGTTGGTTGGCCACATCTTCATGGTCTTCTCGGGTATAGCCTTCACCAATTCCGTCTTTCATCAAACGCGATAGGGAGGGAAGTACACCGATTGGAGGGAAAATATTCTTACCGTAGAGGTCACGGTCCAGAACGATTTGTCCTTCCGTAATATAGCCGGTTAAGTCAGGGATAGGGTGGGTGATATCGTCATTAGGCATAGTTAGAATAGGAATTTGGGTTACTGACCCCTTGCGACCTTGGACGATACCGGCCCGCTCGTAAATGGTTGCAAGTTCAGAATAGAGATAGCCAGGATAGCCCTTACGTGATGGGATTTCTTGCTTGGCAGAAGAAACCTCACGTAAAGCCTCACAGAAGGAGGTCATGTCGGTTAGGATGACTAGGACTTGTTTGCCTAAGTCGTAAGCTAAGTATTCCGCTGTGGTTAGGGCAACCCGGGGTGTGATCAGACGTTCCATGGCAGGATCATCTGCCGTATTGACAAACATGGTCACATGGTCGAGAGCGCCACTTTCTTCGAAGGATCTTTGGAAGAAATCGGCAATATCATGCTTAACGCCCATGGCTGCAAAGACAATAGCAAATTCTTCATCACTGTTATCCCCTAGTTTGGCTTGTTTTACAATTTGGGCAGCTAACTCATTGTGGGGCATCCCGTCGCCTGAAAAGATAGGTAACTTTTGTCCCCGAATGAGTGTCATCAGGGTATCAATTGCGGAAAAGCCCGTCTCAATATAGTTCCGAGGATAGATCCGTGAGACAGGGTTTAAGGGCGCTCCATTGACTTCACGAGAGAGATTGGAGTGGATAGCTCCAAGGCCATCGATTGCTTCCCCAACCCCATTGAAGACCCGTCCTAGGATTTCTGGTGCAAGTTCAATCTCCATCCCATGTCCGCTAAAACTAGAGTGCGTATTATCTAAGGACATGGAGGTGGTGGCATCAAAAACTTGAACCATAGCGCGCTCGCCTTCAATAGCGATGACTTGACCTTTTTTTAATTCACTGCGGTTGACGCGAAAGTTCACAATGTCACCATAGGCGGCACCACGTACGCCATCGACGACAACAAGAGGACCGTCAATGGACGCTAAACCGAGATATTCTATTGGCATTTATATTCCCCCTTATCCGTTTTGTTCGATAGCTTGGTCATAGAATTGGTCGATGCTTTGATAGTAATGATCAAAGGCATCCAAGTTATCATTAGCTACATTAAATTTCATATTGATGACTTCATTAAAGATGGGTGACTGTTGGAGATAGGACATCGGCATCCCCCATTGGATCAGTTGTTTGGACCGGTGGTGGAGGTAGAGGATGACGTCCAGCATCTTAGCTTGTTTTTGAATAGGTACATCCCCATCAATCTCATGGAAGGAAGACTGTTGGAGAAAAGCTAAGCGAATAACCTTAGCAGTTTGTAGGACCAGTTTTTGGTGGTCTGGTAAGATATCTGACCCAATTAACTTCACGATTTCGTTGAGTTGGTCTTCCTCGTGCAAGAGGGCCATCATTTCAGCCCGGTTTTTGATAAAGTCTTCACTGACATTTTTATTATACCAACCGGACAATTCATCCACATACTGACTGTAGGAATTCATCCAATTAATGGCGGGATAGTGGCGGGAGTGGGCGAGGTTAGAATCGAGCCCCCAGAAACAACGGACAAAGCGCTTGGTGTTCTGGGTCACAGGTTCGGAGAAGTCGCCCCCTTGAGGTGAAACAGCACCGATGATGGAGACGGAACCGTTTTGGTTGTTCAAAGTTTCCATATCGCCAGCTCTTTCATAGAAGGTGGCAATCCGACTGGCTAAATAAGCAGGGAAACCTTCTTCGGCTGGCATTTCTTCCAGACGACCTGAGAGTTCCCGCAAGGCTTCCGCCCAGCGTGAGGTAGAATCGGCCATAATCGCAACATCATAGCCCATATCCCGGTAGTATTCAGCAATGGTTAAGCCCGTATAGATAGAGGCTTCCCGAGCTGCTACCGGCATGTTCGAGGTATTAGCAATCAGAACGGTTCTTTCCATCAAGGGTGCGTTAGTGCGTGGGTCAATTAACTTGCTGAAGTCTTCAAGTACTTCTGTCATTTCATTACCCCGTTCGCCGCAACCAATGTAGACAATCACATCGGCATCCGCAAATTTAGCGATCTGGTGCTGCATAGTGGTTTTACCTGTTCCGAAACCGCCTGGGATAGCAGCCGTCCCACCTTTAGCAATTGGAAAGACACTATCAATAATCCGCTGGCCAGTGAGGAGAGGTTTAGAACTTTTTAGCCGGTTGGCGACAGGCCGAGCTTGGCGGATGGGCCATTCTTGGAAAGCCTTAATTTCTTGGATAGAGCCATCGAAAGTCTGCAGCTTGACCAAGCTATCGCTAACTCGGTAGCTACCACTTGGGACGACTTCAGTTACTTCACCAATCATACCGGAGGGGACCATGACTTTGTGGACTAGTGACCGGCTTTCTGGAATTTCAGCAATGATATCTCCACCGCTAACTTGGTCACCCACTTTAACGAGGGGGTTGACCTCCCATTCTTTGTCTTGGTCTAAGGCATCGACTTGGACCCCGCGTTTAATGTAGAAACCTGTTTGCTTTTCAATTTCTTTAAGTGGACGTTGGATCCCATCATAAATGTTGCCGAGCATACCTGGGCCGAGGGACACTTTGATTGGCATGCCTGTTCCATGGATGACTTCACCTGGCTTCAATCCCTCGGTTTCTTCATAAACTTGGATAGTGGTGTAGGCTTGGTCGATTCGGATCACTTCACCAATTAAGCCTTGTTCACCGACATAAACCATTTCTTGCATGGAAAAATTGGTTTTTCCTTTGACCCGGACAATTGGACCATTGATTGCATAAATCACGCTAGCCATTAATTAATCACCTCTTTAATTGTAAAGTTCTCATCTTCTAAGTTAAGCAAAGTCGAGAAAGAGTAGTCGAGGAGAATATTCCGTTCCCGCATGACCCCTCGAATGCCCCCGGTGAAGTCCCGGTCTGATAGGGTAATGTCATGTTGGACTGCTTCTTTTAGCTCAGCTTGTAGGTTGGCGTCGGATTGGTCGAGATAGATATCGCATTTCTCGCCTTGGGCAAAGTCCAGGATATTCTTGACGACTTCTTTAAGCTGGTCCAGATAGGCTGGACTTTCCTTATAAGTTTGAATGGCTGCTTCAAATTCTTTAAAGAGGGCTTCTTTTACTTTGTTCTCGCTCAAATAGAGTTCTCTTTGTTGCTTGATTTGTAGTTCGGAAATTTCTTTATTATATTCTTTATGGACAGCTTGCTTATTGGCTTGCAATTGTTCATCAAAGTCTTGGTCAGTCTTTTGGATGAATTCATTGAAATCAGCCTCTAAGGTTTGGCGATATTGGTCGACTTGTTCATCCACATGCTCTTTGACCTGGAGCTTAACTTCTTGGTTGAAATAGTCGATTTTTTCATTTAATTCCAAAGGGGACACTCCTTACTAGATTGATATACCAATTGCTTGACGGATGGTCTTGGCAATTTGATTTTCAGCTGTTTGGAAATCTTTGGGACCTTGTAATTCGACAATCAAAGGTGTGGCTTGGTTAAAGCGAACCTCGTCAATGATTTCTTGATTGGCTTCTATTAAGGCAGGGGAAATCATTACAATGCCGTAGTCTTTATCCTTGATGACTGCGTCAAAGTTGGGACGAAAGTCTTTAGTTTCTTGAACAAGCACCCCATCAATTCCCGCCAAACGCATACCCGTTAAGCTATCGAGGTTATCACTAATGACGTACTGTTTCACAGGGTAGATCTCCCTCCTAGAGTTGACCTAAAATCATAAAGGAAATAATCAAACCGTAAAGAGCCACACCTTCGGCCAAGCCGACAAAGATTAGAGAACGACCAAAAATTGAATCGTCTTCACTAATAGCACCAAGAGCTGCACTGGCTGCACTCGCTACGGCAATCCCGCCGCCGACACATGATAATCCAGTTGATAGGGCAGCTGCTAAGTAGCCGAGGCCGGTTGCTAAACCATCGCTAGCTGCAGCTGTTTCTGCCGCTTGGACACTTTCGGGGTGGTAGGCTAAGATCAAAGCAATAGCAACACCAGAGACAAGGGTTAAAATATTGCCTGCCAGCGTCTTCTTGTAACGATTACGGGAGGCTTTACCAGAGAAATAGTAAGCGAAAGGAAGGACAAAAGCTAGTACAAAAGTAGCAGTGAGGGTTACTTTAATCATCATTTCAATCGTCATTTATAAAACTCCTTTTTTTATTCGATATTGTTCCAAATACTTTTAAATTCAATGCCGTTACCTTCATAGAAATGACTAAAGATTTCATAGAATTCTAGCCGGAGCACTTGGATGAAGACAACGAGCCCTTCAAAACCAACCACAAATAGGTTGCCGAGAATGAAGACGAGCCAGTTGACATGGTCTAAACCTGCTTCTGCATTTGCAAACATGAGGACAACTCCCATCATCGCACCGTGGCTTAGTGCAAAAGCACCGACCCGGACGAAGGAAATGGTGTTTGAGAAGTAAGTTAAGAGGGTTTCGAAACTTTCAAAAAAGATTGAAAGTAGGCTAATGACTAGTCCATCTTGGCCTTGGTTTTTTTGCTTCAAGATAAAGTTTTTAATTTGTTCATTGAAGGCAATGGAGATAAAGCTTAGGGCTAAGATAAGTAAGAGCAGGCCTAGGGCTGGGATAGCATGACCGCTCATATACATCACAAGCATGAAAACCAGGATACCGTAGAAGATGAAACCGGCTATCCCATTGCGGTCGAGGATGGCTTCAAGCTTCTCGCCGTTCTTAAGGCGTTTTTGGATGTTTAAGAGCATGGTCATTAAAATCAGGAACATCCCGAAGGCCACTGATACGATGAAGACGGTATTCAATTGCCCAAAGAAAGGAACCTGGGTCATGGCTCCCATGGGACGCAGCCAGATAGCTTCTAAGACATCTTCAAAGCCGAAGATAGTCCCGTAAAGAAAACCGAAGATCATCGATGATAAGCCGATGGGGATAAACATCTTAGCCAAAGCAAGTTTAGGCTGTAAGAAACCGATGAAACCGAGCAACATTAGAAGAATGCCGTGTCCAACATCCCCAAACATTGCCCCAAATAGTAGTGAATAGGTAATTGCGACTAACCCCGTTGGATCCATCTCGTGATAGTTAGGGACACCGTACATGCGCGTGATCAATTCAAAGGGTCTTACGAAAAAATTGTTTTTCATTTTAGTTGGAGGGGTCATGCTGGAAGAGGAGTCTTTCTCGTCTTCAATGTACATGGTGACTTGGTCATCATGCGCTACAGCATCCTCCAAGCTCTTTGTTTGGTCGCTAGGCATCCAACCAATCAACAAGTAGCGGGTTTCTTTTTGGGCAAATTCTTCTCGCGTAATTGCGGCGTATTTTCTGACACCGTAAGCTTGGGAGAAGTCCCGTAACCGGTGCTTGGCTTTGATTAGGCCATTGATATAAGGCTTAGTGAGGTCATGGAGCCGGCGTTTGGATTGGTTAATTTTTTGTTCCAGGATACCGAGCTCTTGGCCAAGGTCATCCACAATCTCTTGGATGGTCCCGCTGCCTTCGGGTAGGCGGATTCGTTCCCAAGCTAGGGAATAGTAGAGGGCATCTACCCGCTGCCGGGCTTCTGTGGTCGTAAAGTATACGCCATAGACATAGTCCGCTAATTCTTTCGATTCAACGAAGATGGAGGGAACCATGGCATCAATATATTTTTTGAATTTGTAGAAATTTTCTTTGGTAAAACGACCAAAGCGGAATTTTAAATGGGTCATAGCCAGGATGTCTTCGAGTGGGTAATCGATACCGGTAAAGGGTTTAAAGGCATCATAGTGGTCCTTTAATTCTTGGTAGGAAGCCTCATAGCTCGCAAGCTCTTGGCGTTCACCTGATAATTGTTCCTCGGTTTGCTCGATGAGGTCCTTGACGCCTTCGAAGGTCAGTTGGTCGTCGCGCATATCGCGGTAGGTTTCTTCCTTGTAGTTGGCATTGGCTAAAAGTTTATCCACCCGGTCTTCCCAAGGTTGGTAAGGATTAGGGGAAGTATAAGACTTTAGGGTTTTAATTTCGGATAATTCTTTTAAGGCATTCACTAAATGGACATCATAGTGACTGAGATACTGGTCAGCCATGCGGTCGATGTCATCGCGTGGGCCAGTGATGTTCACTAGATTCATCTGTGTGATCATCTATTCAGACTCCTTTCTTATGCAGTTAGATGAGCATAGCTGATTTTTTCAAGCTCTTGAATAAGTAGGCGAGCTTCTGTCTCCTTATCTTCTAAATATTCGAAGATAGTGAGCATGGAGTGGGGCAGGGCCCGGACATAACGCCGAAATAATTGGTCCACAAGTTTATGTTGGGCTAGCAGTGGGAAATATGCTTGCGTAAAGTCTAGAGTTTGACCGTAGCCTAAGTCATCAACGATGGTTTGGAAGCTTGATACATCATTAGTTAGAAGCAATTGGTCGAGAACCGGGTCTGTCAAGCGGTGGTAGGTCTTAAAAAGGGCTGGACGGATTTCTGTTTCATCATAGTGAAAAAGAAATTTTAAGCGGTAAACGATACAAATATTCATCAAATCGTAGCTCGTTCCATTCAGTTTTTTAAAGTAAGTTAATTCCTTTGCTTTTAACACCCGTCGTGCCTTACGGTCGACATATAAGGCGATATATTGGTCGAGGGCCGACTCTAATTCATAATGATTGTAGGAATCCACCTGGTTATTGAGCGCAAAATTTTCAAAAAATGGCGCATAGATAGTATCCCTAAAGCTATGGATGACATCATGGATAGAGTGAGCAACCAGCAATTCCGCCGTATGAAAGTAGCGGTTTTTATCCAGGTAGTCCGTAAAGGGATTAAGACTTAATTTTAGCTGGTGCAGGTTATCCATTTGGTGCATGACTTCTTTAATAAAGGCAACTTCATAGCGTACCCCAAAGAGTTGCAGGGCGTGTCTTTGCTTGATACTTGCGAAACGGTAAAGTTTGATGAAATCAAGCTGGACACCATGCATAATAACGGCTTCGAGCTCATCACGAGGGATTTGTCTTGGCAATTGTTCCGGCATCACTTGCCGGTAATTACTTTGGCTAGAAAGAAAGCGATAAAATTCATCAGTACTATTGGCTGTCAAGTCTTCCCGGATAAAGCCAGGACTCAAGAGTTTGGCACGCATGGCACGAATTTTGCTTTCAATAGCAGTGTAATCATTCATTACGGCTTCACCCCTAATTTTTTCACTTTTTCCATGAAATCATTAACATATGTCGATTGCTTTTGTTCAACCAAGTTCTTTATGGTATCGACTTGCTGATTGAAATGCTGGATCAGGTTGGCCTTTTCCTCATCCCGACGTTTTAAGAATTTTTGCCGGTAATGATCGAGTTCTGCCTGGTAAGCTTGGGCTTTTTCTTCCCGGTACTTGGCTTTGCGTTCATCATAAGATTGACGTAATTGGAATTTTTCTTCCTGTACCTTAGCTTCACTGTTCTCAGCCTTTTTTTCAATCGCGACAAGTCGTTCAATGACCTGATTCACTTGCTTTCGCCTCCCTTTCTATTTGAAATTAATATTCTTTTCAGAACATGAGTATATTATAGGTAATTCAAGATATGATAGCTGTGTAAAAAGGCCACAAAGATGCAAAAGGAATCAATAAATCTCCTAGGGTCTGGATTTTTGCACGAACTGATTGTCGGCATAAAAAAGAGGCCGGAACAAAAAAAGCTCCAGCCTTTTCTTAATACCGAACGTTTTCAAGAATCCCTTGCAAAAGTCAGGCCCCATCGACTTTTGTCACATTTTTCATAACTTGGTTCACTAGAATCCTAAGGGCATGTTAGCTGTGATATAAAACGCAGTCAGTAGGTGAATTGATAGCTTTCACCATTGTTATCGAGAATGACTTGGCAATACCAGATGTCTTCCTCTAGCTTGAGCTTTACCTCACCTAAGTTAAACCGATAATATTTAGACGCTTTACTTTGCTCATTTAAGTGATTGAGCTCTTGTCTTTTGTCTGCCTTAGCTGACTGAGTTTCTTTTAGCTCCTTTTTGAGCTGATCAGCTTCTTTATGACCGACCAAGCGTTCCTGGTCCCACTGCTCTTTTAGAGCCTGGACTTCCATTTGCTCATGTTCAATTTGCTGGATTAAGTCTTCATAGTTGGCTAGCCAATCTGATGCTTCTGCATGGGCTAAAGGAGAAGAGCTGTCCTCCTCGTCAACTATGTCTCTATCATAGGCTATCAGGTCGAAATTAGCAAATTTCATCTCCAATTCGTGCAATTCTTCGAGCAAGTCATCTATAGTCGCTTCTTTTTCTCGCTTACTATTCTTAAACTTAGCCTCTTTTTCTTTCTGGTTTTTTTCCAGCTTTTTCAAGTTTTGACTTAATTCTTTCTCTTTGGAAAGCTCTTCTTCTAAACTTTTGCTAGCTGATTGACTTTGCTCACGTTGTTCAGCCCTAGTTTCGTTCTCTAAAGCCAGGGCAAGTAGGGCTAGACTTTCAGCCTTTAAAGCTCCCTCCATGGTAATTACATTCTCTACTTGGGCTTGGTAAAGTTGAAGATTTAATTGGTAAAGCAAGAGGATGGTAAAAAAACAAGAGAGACTGGTCAAAAAGATCGAGGCTCGCTTAGGGGAGGTCTGTTTCATCGCGGTCACCTCCCTTAAAGAACAAGCGACTTTGGTAAGTTTTACCATTTTTAAAGCTCAGCTGAATATGAATACTTTGAGGCCCAATCTGTTGGCAGCTAAAATCTTCGACCTCCATTAGCTGGGGCTGGTGGCCTTGGCGGTCGATCCGCAAGCGAATCATTTGGCTCTCTGCATTTTGGTAATACTCATAGAGGTAATCGCGCCCGTCTGGCAGGCGGAAGACAAAGGCTCTGGGATGACAGGATACGAGCTCTCCTCGATAGCTTTGCCGCTGTAATTTAATGAGGAAGAAAGCCCAGTCGTCTGCATAGCTTGCTTGAAGGGTTTTAAAATAGGTAAATTCATGATTTATAATAGTTGAAAAGCCATGGAGAAGGAGGGAAAAACAAAAGAGACTTAAGCATGCTTCCAAGAGGGTGAAGGCTTGGCGTGACCTAGAAAGTTTCTTCGGCCAATAGTTGGATATAGATGGTTTCTTCATCCCCAAACTCCTCTCCTAACTTGTACCCCTCTGTTTTTAATTGCTTGAGCCAGTTTGGGTCTTGGCTCAAGTTTTGGAGGGACTGGAAATGCAGCTCTGCCCGGTCTAGCCTGACTTGGGCATCGTTAAGCTGGTCGATTTGAAGCTGCGTAGCGGTGACTAAGTAATGGATCAAAAGACTGAGTAGGAAGAGAGAGGCCGCTGCTTCTACCAGCAAATAGCCGCGCTTCCTAGTCATATTCTCGAATAACATACTGACTACCTCCCATCTGAATTGTGACGCGGATATGTCCTTCAGGATGTTTGAAGTAGAGACTGCTTGGAGCAAGTTGTGTCTGGTAACCATCTAGGATGAGGTAGGTTGGCCGGTTTAACTTAAGTCCATCGTCCAGTTGAAAACTTTTAATCGGCTGACTTTGGGTCGAATCCTGATAGAAGTTAATCTGCTGGCTTATAGCAACCATAAAAAAGCGTTCGCCATTTAGATAGGCCCGCTTATAGCAGCGGTAGTAGTAAGCCATCACGCTTTGGATTTGATTTCTGGCATGGAATTCTAAACTAATCAACCTAAAGCCCTTCCAAGCAGCCAGGCTAATGGCGGCGACCACTAGCAGGGTCAGGGCCATTTCTAGTAGGGTGAAGCCTGGCCTAGCGCTGGATTTCATTGAGACGGTCAGCCTGGTCTTGGCTGAGGTAGCCAGTTTCTACTAGTTCTTGGATGCTATTAGCTTCTCGCCCTTCATTGGTAAGAAAGAGGGAGGCTTGGGTTTCATAGGTGGTCAGTAAGGCTTCATCTCCTTGCGAGCGGATATTATCTCTTTGTTGGGCAATATTTGGGATAACCAGTAGTAAAAGAACAGCGATAACGAATAAAACAATGATCATTTCTAGAAGCGTAAAACCACGGCGATCACTACTTTTAAGTCGTTTTAGATACTTTTTAATGGTGTGTCTCATGCATTTAAACCTCCTAGTAAATTGAGCATAGGTAACATTAGACTGAGATAAACGAGCAGGATTAGGAGGGCGACGAAGATAAAGAGGACATTTTTAGCGACTTGGATGGCCTGCTGGCTTTTTGTAAAAAAATCTTTAAGGCAGCGCTGGCTATAGAGGCGCATTTTGACTGCTAATTGATTCAGGTACTCGCCTTGAAGGACGATGGCAGGGAATTCTTGGGTGAAGATGCCTGCTTGGCTTAAAATATCATCGGTCGCCCGGCCTTGTTCTAAGCGCTTGGCCATAAAATAACCAAAACTTTTTAAGAAATTCGATTCATTCTGCTCTTGAAAACTCTGGATAATCTCCTGGATGGGAAAGCCCAGAGCAAATAGCTGGCTAAATTCATAAGCAAAGAAATAGGTGTAGTAGAGACGGAAGTAATGACCGATAAAGGGCAGAGCAACATAAATTTGGGCGCGTTTGAGCGCTGTTAATTTTTTTAAAAAATAATAAGTAACTAAGCCGACGAGGCCGGCGACAAGGCTGCTGTAGACCAGGATGAGAGGTAGGTTCTCTAGGAAATAGCGGAGAAAAATGACTAAGGAAGACTCTTCGCCTGAACCCATCTCCTGGATCTGTGGGAGGAGAAAGGACCGCATGACAAAAAGCATACCCATGATGAGGAATACTAAGAAAAAAGGGTAGGTTAAGGTTTGACGGATTTGCTTGGTATTGGCTTCTCGTAATTTCAGATAGTTTGCGACTTCCATCAACTTATCAGCAAAGGCACCGTGGGCTTCTGCGATCTTAATTTGAAAGCGTTGGTTGCCTTGGAGCTTAAGGTGCTGGCAGGCTTCTGAGAAGCTCTTGCCCAAGAGAATATCATTTTCCATGGCTTGGAAAGTTGAGGCCTGCTTGGGGTAGACAATGCTCAGGAAGGGGAGGGTATCCTGTAAGGAGAAACTTTCCTTTAGCATCTCTGAAATGTAGCTGAGCACACTAGCTTGGAGCTGACTGGTCCAGTTGCTGGTAATTTCGTAATGGATAATTTTCTTCCAGGTAATATTCTTGGAAGGTTCTTTGACTGATGACATCTTGTTCACGGGCCTCCTTTAATTTTTGGTTCAGAGTGGTCATGCTTGGAGGGACTTGTCCGTGAACAACGACTGAAGCAATCGTTTGTCCAGCCATCCATTCGATTAAACAGATGCGGTCATGCTGACTAGGATGGGGATTTTGACAGGGCACCAAGCGCTGGGAAGAGATAATGAGCAGGGTTTGGATGAGTTGCTCATTCGTGATGCCGAGCTCCTTTAGCCGGCCAATAACGCCCACACAGTCCTTAGCATGGATCGTCGCCAGGACCAGGTGGCCAGTCAGAGCTGCGCGGATGGTCATGCGAGCCGTCTGGGCGTCACGAATCTCGCCAATGAGTAAGATATCGGGGTGGTGGCGTAGACTCGCTTTGATGAGCTGGTCATAGTCCACCCCAGCTGCTCGATTGATCTGTGTCTGGAGGAAACGGTCGTCCTTAATCTCAACAGGATCTTCCATAGTGATGACCGACCGCCGTTTCTTTTCATAGTTTTCCCTCAGTAATTCATACATGGTCGTCGTTTTTCCTGAACTGACTGGACCAGAGAAGATGATTAGGCCGCTTTGTTTTTGCATAGCCCTCGAGAGGGCGCGGTAGCTGGAGGGATCCAAGTCTTCGAGGAAGGGCTTGTGGTCTTTTTGGGAGTAGAGCAAGCGGATAACCAAGGACTCTTCCAGGCGGTAATTGGCAATACTAGAGAGCCTTAATTCGATCGGGGCTTCACCCTCCTGATAAACGAAGCTGCCGTCTTGGGGTATGCGACGCTCGCCGGTATCCATATTGCTGCGGTACTTTAAGAAACGGATGAGTCGGAGCCCTATTTCATCCGTTAAAGTCATAATTTCTTCAATGCCCGTAGCGGTTCGCAAGAGCACCTGATAGTGATCGCTCTGAGGGAAGATTTGAATATCTTCTGACTGAAGCTCTCGGGCGCGTGCAATCACCTCTCCAAATAAATTTTCCATAAGAAACTCCTTTCATTTTTATCGGTCATAGATATATAAACGTCTTAGGTCAAAAATTCACTAAGTCATATTAAAAAAAGTAAAAGAACGATTCATTTTTTGAAGTGGATTTATCTATGTTATAATAAATTTATAGATGTTTTAGAAGAAGAAGGTGTCTTAATGGAGAGACGGATAAAAAAATTACAGGACTTACTTAAAGAAGAAGGTATCAAGGCCTTCTATGTCAGCAATCCTTATAATATTCGCTATCTCAGTGGTTTCACGGGGACCTCAGCTAAAGTCCTTGTGACCCAGGAGAAAGCTTATCTTATTACTGATTTTCGCTACCGTGAGCAAGCGGAAAGCCAGTGCCCTGATCTTGAAGTCGTGATTGCTGGTGGTTCAGCGAGTCAGGATTCGCCCCTGGCCTTTATCAAACGCACACTCAATGCTATTTCTTGTGACCACTTGGCCTTTGAAGATGAGGACGTTTCAGTTGCTAGCTATATGGCCCTCGATGAAGCTTTAGAAATTGACCTAGTGCCATTTTCAGGTGCGATTGAAGTGCTCAGACAATTCAAGGACGAAGAAGAAATCGCACTAATTGAAAAAGCTTGTGAGATTGCCGTTCAGACTTACGACTTTATGCTCAATGAAGTGAAGGTCGGGATGACAGAAATTGAACTTGCTAATGCCATCGACTTCCACATGCGAAGTTTAGGTGCTTCTGGCGTTTCCTTCGATACCATTGTGGCGTCAGGTTTACGGTCAGCTATGCCGCACGGTGTAGCGAGTCAGAAAAAAATCGAGCAAGGTGACCTGATTACAGTAGACTATGGCTGCTACTACCAAGGTTACTGTTCCGATATGACGCGGACCTTTGCTTTAGGGGACCCAGGCGCCAAATTAAAGGAAATCTATGCTATCGTCCAAGAAGCCAATCGTCGGGTCAGCCAAGCTGCCCGTCCAGGAATCAGCGGTCAGGCTTTGGATGCTGTCGCAAGAGAATATATCAGTCAAGCTGGCTACGGTGACGCTTTTGGTCATTCGCTAGGCCACAGCATCGGCCTAGAGATCCATGAAGCACCCAATGCCAGCCCATCTTATGATGAGGCCCTTCAAGTGGGCCAATTGATTACCAATGAACCGGGGATTTACCTAGAGGGTATTGGTGGAGTCCGCATTGAAGATGACCTAGTCATTACAGAAGAAGGCAACCGCATCTTAACCCCAGCTAGCCGCGAATTAATTATTCTCTAATTAAAATAAAATAAGGATAATTGTTCGCTAGTTGGCTTTTATATGATAAGATTAATAATAAAGTATTTGAATTGGAGGACGAGTAATGATTACAACAAATGATTTCAAGAATGGCTTAACCATTAAAGATGGCGATACACTTTATCGTATCGTGGATTTCCAACACGTTAAACCGGGTAAGGGGAGCGCTTTCGTTCGCTCAAAATTAAAAAACCTTCGGACTGGGGCTCTTTTAGATAAGACCTGGCGTGCTGGAGAAAAAGTAGAGACCGCTCATATTGATAATGATGCCATGCAGTATCTTTATGCTTCTGGGGATATGCATGTTTTCATGGATAACCAAACATTTGAGCAAATTGAAATTCCAAGCGAACAGATTGAAGAAGAACTGAAGTACTTATTAGAAAATATGGAAGTTCAAGTGACCTCTTATGAAGGTGAAATCTTAGGGGTTAGCCTGCCAACAACTGTAGAATTAGAAGTTAAACAAACAGAACCCGGTATCAAGGGTGATACAGCCTCAGGTGGTAGCAAGCCAGCTACTATGGAAACAGGTTTGGTGGTTAATGTCCCATTCTTCGTTAACGAGGGAGACCATCTGATTATCAACACCAATGACGGAGAATATGTATCACGCGCTTAAGCTTGTAAAATAGAGAGTGGGGGAATGTGAACATGGCAGAACGAACGGGAATGCTAACTGCTGAAGACCAGGCTTGTCTCGGTTCTTTCAACATTGCACCAAAAGTTATCGAAGATATCGCAAGCCAGGCTTGTAGAGATTTTGAAGAAGTAAACTTGCTTTCTTCTTGGCGTGCCAATTTTAATGACTGGATGAACCGTGACCAAGCGGTAATCCTCTATCAGAATGAGGACCATGAGATCTTTTTGGAAATTGCACTTTCCTTAAAGTATGGTGTCAATGTGCCAGAAACCATGACCCGCTTGCAACAACACGTGTTCGAAGAAGTTTATTTTATGACAGATGTACAACTTGACGCTATCAATATTAAAGTGACTGAGCTTAATATTTAGGATAGGGTCGGAAGCTTAAAGGATGAATAAAGGAATGAAATTAGGCACTTCACAAATTAGAGAAATTGCTCTCCTAGTTCTCTACCAGCAAGCATTAAATCCGGATCTGGCTCCAGAAGCATGTATGACTTATGTTCTAGAAAACTTAGACCAGTTGAAGCAGGTCGTTAACTATGAGGAAGTCGATGAAGAAGGATTAGAAGCGCTCAAAGATAAAGAACAATTTTTCGAAAAACAGCAACAAAGCCCTAGCAAAGGCAAAGATTTTACGTCAATTGATTTTGAAGAGGGGGATGAACTCCCTCCTTATCTCTTACAATTAGTTTCTGGTGTTTTGGCCAACCAAGAAGCCATTGATGCGAAGTTGGACCAGTCTATCTCAGGTAAATGGTCAGTTAAACGTCTGGAAAAGATTAATTTAGCTATTTTACGCCTAGCACTCTATGAAATGTTCTATGTCGCAGAAGATCGAGTGCCTAAAGTGGTCGCGGTTAATGAAGCAATTGAACTCGCTAAACGCTATTCAGATGACCGGTCCCGGCGCTTTATTAATGGGGTTTTATCTAATACTATGGAAAAATAAAAATGACCTTGAGGATTAATTCAATCACTGGGAAGTCCCCCAGACTGCTTAAAATAAAAGAAATGAGGAACGGAAAATGATTGAAATTTATTCTAAAGATTATGTAACAGAGCAAAAGGAAAAAATGGCTGAACGCGTTGAGGCTTTAAAAGCAAAAGGCATTCATCCGTCGATGACTACTTTCTTAGTTAAAGGGCGCAGCGCTAATGCCCAATACGCAAAGGTAAAAGGGCGTTTTGCTGAAACAATTGGTGTTGACTATCACTTAGTGGAATTGGATGCTGAAACCACTACAGAGGACCTCATTAAGGCAATTGAAGAGAAAAACCAGGATCCTAATACCCATGGCATCATGGTTGAGATGCCTCTACCTGAACATATCGATGAACGCCAAATCCGTATTGCTCTCGATCCTGATAAGGATGTGGATGCCCTCCATCCTATTCATTTAGGTAACTTACTCCACCAACGTCCTTCAACCATCCCGAATACGCCCTTGGCTGCGATGAAAATGCTAGAATTAGCAGGTACCGAATTCAAGGGGAAAGATTGTGTTGTCATCGGGAATAGTACGGTTGTTGGTCGGCCATTAGCTGAGCTTTTAGAACAAAAAGAAGCTACAGTGACCCTCTGCCATATCTACACAAATGATACAGCCAAATTTACCCGTGAAGCAGATATTGTTTGCTCTGCAACTGGTGTTCCTCACCTGGTAACTGAAGATATGATCAAAGAGGGAGCTACTATCGTTGACATTGGGACGACCTATACAGAAGAGGGCAAACTCTTAGGGGATGTGGATTATGAAAATGTCGCCCCTAAGACACGGGCGATAACTCCTGTTCCAGGTGGTGTAGGCCCTGTTACCCAAGTGATGCTTTTTGATCAAATGATCACGCGATTAGAAAAAGAGGCAAATTAATGACGCAAAGTAAATACTTGACAGTGAGCCAGCTCACCCAGTATATCAAAGCTAAATTTACCCGTGATCCTTATTTAGATACTGTCTATCTCACGGGTGAAATTTCTGGTTACCGGTCGCGGGGCAAGGCAAACAATCAGTATTTCAGCATAAAAGATGATAATGCGCTGATCTCGGCTGTGATTTTTCGCGGCCGATTTCAGCGTATTCCTTTTGACCTTGAAGAAGGAATGAAGGTCTTAGTTAAAGGGCGGGTAGGGCTCTATGAGAAGCAGGGTTCCTACCAACTTTATGTTGAAGACATCCAGCCTGATGGGATTGGGTCTTTTTACATTGCCTACCAACAGCTGAAAGAAAAATTAAGTAAGGAAGGCCTTTTTAATTTTGAACGCAAGGCGCTTCCTCCTTATCCTAAAAAAATTGCTGTCGTAACTTCACCAACGGGATCTGTGGTTCGCGATATTATAACGACTGTCCGTCGACGCTATCCCATTGTTGAAATTGTGATCTATCCTACAGTGGTTCAAGGCGACCGAGCTAAGGACAGTATCGTTAGCAATCTCAAACGTGCGGACCAAACTGGTAGCTATGACGTGATTATTGTCGGACGGGGCGGCGGCTCGATTGAAGACTTGTGGTGTTTCAATGAAGAAGAAGTTGCACGGACGATTGCTGCCTGTCAGACCCCCGTTATCTCTTCGGTCGGCCACGAAACGGACTACAGTTTAGCTGATGAAGTGGCCGACCGAAGAGCACCGACACCGACGGCTGCTGCCGAACTAGCAACGCCGGTTCTCTTAGCAGATTTGGTCTTTCGGATTCAAGAGCTTAGAAAACGTCTCTATACTGTCCAGGGCCAGCGTTTGAAGTATTACAGGCAGCGGCTAGCTAGTAGCCAGCAGTCCTATATTTTTACTCAGCCACAGAAACTTTACGATGGCTATCGGATGAAACTGATCGGCTTGGAAGGCGACTTGCAAGCTAACTTGCAGAAAAAATTAAAGAGCCAGCAGGACCAGGTGAGCCGGTTAAAAGACCTGTTAGCTAAGTATAACCCCCGCTATCAGCTCTTACAGTCCAAGCACCTCTATCAACAGATGAGCCAGAAGCTGGCCCAGTCCTTTGCTGACCAAGTGAAAAAAAAGGACCAAGATTTGCACCGACTTGTTACCCAATTGGACTTGTTGTCCCCTCTCAAACGTCTGTCAGGAGGCTATGCCTACCTGAGTAAGGATGGCCAGCATGTTAACAGCGTGCAGGACCTCCAAGCTGGCGATCATTTAGAAGTTCAACTACTCGATGGTCAGGTTTTCGCTCAGGTTGAGCGGATTGAAGAGGCTTGCTTATGGGATAAAGAAGATAAAAAGGAGAATTAGAATGGCAATTGACTTAGAGAATTTGACATTTGAACAAGCCATGGCAAAATTAGAAGAAATTGTTGCTAAATTACAGAACGGGGATATTCCCCTAGCTGACTCCATGACTTATTTCCAGGACGGAATGGCCCTAAGTAAGTACTGCAATGACAGCTTGCAAGAGGCTGAGGAGACCATGGTTAAATTGATGAACGAGAATGATGAACTCGAAGACTTTGATAAGCAAGGGTAGGGATAAGATGAATTTACAAGACTTTAGGCGGTCTTATGCAGCTGCCTTTGAAGAGGCCCTGCTGGAAGAATTTTCTGAACAAGACGCCACTAGCATCCACCCCAGTATCCGTTATAGTTTGACAAATGGCGGTAAGAGACTCCGCCCCTTCTTTATTTTAGCAATTGTCCAGGCTTTCGGTGGAGACCCTAAGTCAGCCTTTAGCCTGGCCAAGGCTATCGAATATATCCATTGCTATTCACTGATCCACGATGATTTACCCGCTATGGATGATGATGATTATCGCCGGGGAAAACCCAGTAACCACAAAGCTTTCGATGAAGCGACGGCTATTCTAGCTGGCGATGCCTTGCAGGCTAAGGCATTTGAAGTGATCAGTCAGGATAATAATCTAGCAGCTGAAAGTCGGGTCAGCTTACTCGCCCAATTAGCCCAAGCTGCTGGGGACCAGGGAATGGTAGCTGGCCAGATGAAGGATATTATTTATGAAGGACAAAAAGTTAGCTTGTCCCAATTGAAAGCCTTATACGACCAAAAAACCGGGGCCTTGATTCGTTTTAGTCTCCAAGCCCCCCTTGAACTGGTTCAAGTCAGTGACCAAACTAAATTTGAAATGGCGAGTTTTGCTCAAGCCTATGCCCTTGCCTTCCAGATCCAAAATGACCTCCAAGAAGTCTTGTGGACAGATGAAGAACGAGGAAAGCACGCCCATTCTGACCAGGAGCTGGCAAAGAACACCTATCCAGCACTCTTGGGTTTAGAAGCTGCCCAAGAGGCCTTGGCGGGTGAAATCAAAGGGTGTGAAGAAATACTAAGTCGCTTAGAAGAAGTCATGGATACTACTTTGATCCGCGATTTTCTCGATTATTTGAAAGTTTAAGCATGAGGAGATAGGAGAAAGATGGGCAAAGAACGCGTAGATGTCCTTGTCGTCCGCCAAGGCCTCGCCAATTCTAGAGAGAAGGCCAAGCGCTACATCATGGCAGGACAAATCTATAATGAAAAGCATGAACGCCTGGATAAAGCCGGGGAGAAGATTCCAGATACTTCTATATTGGAATTAAAGGGGGAGGATATGCCCTATGTTTCCCGGGGCGGATTGAAATTAGTTAAGGCTCGGGATAGTTTTGATATCGACTTTAAGGATTTGATCCTTTTAGATATTGGGTCATCGACGGGTGGTTTTACTGATGTTGCCTTGCAATCGGGAGCTAAGCAGTCTTATGCTCTAGATGTAGGCACTAATCAGTTAGATTGGAAGCTACGCTCGGACGACCGGGTGATTGTCATGGAGCAGACGAATTTTAGACATGCCAAAGTGGAAGATTTCCAAGCTGGCCAGCCAGATATTGCTAGCATTGATGTCTCCTTTATTTCCCTAAGCTTGATTCTCCCTCCCCTTGTTCCAATTCTCAAAGCAGGAGGACAAGTTGTTGCCTTAATTAAGCCACAGTTTGAAGCAGGTCGCGACCAGGTGGGCAAGAAGGGGATTGTCAGAGATCCTAAAGTTCACTTGGAAGTTTTGGACCGGACCTTTGGGATGGCACAGGACCTGGGTTACGATATCCTCAACTTAACCTATTCCCCAATCACGGGCGGATCAGGTAATATTGAATTTTTGGCCTTATTGAAGAATCAGCGGCGTGACCAGGGGCAGAATTTACTGACTATTTCTCCAGAAGAAGTAGTTAAAGCTGCCCATGACCAATTTCATGCTTAGTGATGACTTGAAGAGAAGAAGGGATTGACACCATGTTACAGCATCTCACCATTCGTAACTTCGCTATTATTGAAGAACTAGAAATTGATTTTGAAGATGGGATGACCGTCCTAACGGGAGAGACCGGGGCCGGTAAGTCAATTATCATTGATGCGGTTGGGCTTTTGATTGGAGGTCGGGGGGCTTCTGATTTTATCCGTTACCATTGTGACTCTTTCTTCTTGTCGGGGATTTTCTTTATGCCAGAGCTCGCAGAGGATGGACATCGCTTGCTTGAAGACTTGAAGATTCCCTTTGAGGATTCTCAACTGTTGATCAGCCGAGAGATGCACCGGTCAGGGAAGAATGTGATCCGCGTCAATGGGGTGACCTTAACTGTGGCCTTGTTGAAGAAAATTGGCAGCTACTTGGTAGATATCCACGGCCAAAATGAACACCAAAGTTTAATGGATGCCAGTCGCCATATTGAATTTTTGGATCATTTTGCTGGGAAAAAAATCCAAGGTAATCTAGAAGACTTCCAGAAAGAATACGACCACTATCAAAGTTTAAAAGATGAACTGGATCAACTTTCCTTAAATGAACAGGAACTGGCCCAACGCCTGGATTTGCTCCGCTTTCAAATTTCGGAAATCGATGCCAGTCAATTGGAAGTTGATGAAGACCAAGTCCTTGAAGAAGAACGCGAAGAACTACAGAACTACCAAAAGATTGCGGAAGTCCTACAATTCGTTACAGCTGGTCTCTCCTATGAAGAAGTGAATGTCATCGACCGGTTGGGGCAAATGTCTGGTGAATTAGCTCGTTTGGCGGGAATGAACCAGCAATTTGACCAGTTTATTGAACAAATGGATGCAGCCTATTATGGCCTCCAAGACCTATCTTCGGATATCCACCATTACATGGAGGACATGGTCTATGACCAGGATCGACTCAACCAGATTGAAGAGCGCCTTAATGCCATTCAAAAATTAAAACGAAAGTACGGACAGACTATTGAAGAGATCTTAGCCTATGCTGACCAAGCACGGGAAGAGTTGGAGCGGCTCGACCACCAAGAGAGCCACCAGGAAGATCTTGAAAGCAAGCTCCAAACGTCCAAAGATCGCCTGCTTGACTTGGGCCACCAGCTGCATGAAGATAGGAGCCAAGCGGCCAAAGATTTGGAACAAGTCATCATGGACCAGATGAAGGAGCTCTATATGGCCAAGGCTAAGTTCAAAGTGCAAATTGACCTATCTAACCGTTTCTACAAAAATGGGATGGACCGGGTGGAATTCTATATTGCCACTAACCCAGGTGAACCTTTTAAAGCTTTAACTAAGGTGGCTTCTGGTGGGGAACTTTCACGCTTGATGCTGGCGATGAAAGCTGTTTTCCAAGAGGCTAAAGGGGTGACTTCCATCGTCTTTGATGAGGTCGATACAGGTGTTAGCGGCCGTGTTGCCCAAGCTATAGCAGAGAAAATGTATCAAATTTCATTAGGTGCTCAAGTGCTTTGCATCAGTCATTTAGCCCAGGTTGCTGCTATGGCAGACCAACAGCTCTACATTCACAAGTCGGAAAAGGATGGGCGGACTATGACCCAAGTTAAAGACCTGAATCGAGAAGAGCGA
The DNA here is from genome assembly GCF_030215145.1 of Aerococcus sp. UMB7834. Taxonomy (NCBI): domain Bacteria; kingdom Bacillati; phylum Bacillota; class Bacilli; order Lactobacillales; family Aerococcaceae; genus Aerococcus; species Aerococcus sp. UMB7834. The sequence continues at coordinate 90,842 of NZ_JASOLI010000006.1, forward strand.
GTCGAAGAATTAGCCCGTATTTTAGCCGGCGAACAGATTACAGAAAGTTCACGTCTAGCCGCAGAAGACCAGTTGGACCAAGCAGCTCAGGATCGCCAAGCCATGCACCAAGCCTATGAGGAGGTTCTATGACTAAAGAGAAACTTATTGTCATCTGTGGCCCCACTGGTGTCGGAAAAACCGCATTAAGTCTAGATCTTGCGCAAAAATTTTCTGGCGAGGTGGTTAACGGCGATTCCATGCAGGTTTATCGCCAGCTAGATATCGGTACCGCTAAAATCAGTCCAGAAGAATGTGGGACTATTCCCCACCATCTCTTTGATTTACGGGAAGTTCACGAAAGCTATAGTGTGGCCGACTTTAAGCGGGATGCCACAGAAGTCATCACGAATATCCATGAAAGGGGGCACTTGCCTCTCTTAGTGGGAGGAACGGGTCTCTACCTTGAGGCCTTGCTCTATGATTTTGACTTAGGGGCGGAAGTTGCTGAGCACCCGGCCTTTCGTGAGGCTATGGCGGACTATGCCGACCAGTATGGACCCTTAGCCCTCCACCAAAAATTGCAAGCCGTTGACCCCGAAGCAGCGGAAGCCATCCATCCCAATAACCAACGCCGGGTGATTCGAGCGCTTGAAGTGTGCCAGTTTTCGTCAGGTAAATTTTCTGACCAGAAGCAGTCCCGACACCAGGACAGTCCTTATGATTTATTAATTATTGCCTTGGTTCGGGACCGGCAGAAGCTCTACGCTCAGATCAACCAGCGAGTGCTTGAAATGGTGGACCAAGGTCTCCTTGAAGAGGCTAGGTGGCTTTACCAGCAAGACTTACCGTCTGATGCCCAGTCGATGAAGGCCATTGCCTACAAGGAACTCTTTCCCTACCTGAGCGGTCAAGAGAGACTCGAGACAGGCATCCAGCGCCTGCAAAAAAATACCCGCCACTATGCCAAAAGACAATTAACTTGGATCCGCCACCGCTTGCCTGCTGCTCAGACCTATGACCTGGTGGATGATCCCCAAGCAACCGACTACCGGCGCCTAGTCGAAGAAGTTAAGCGCTTCCTTAAAACTTAGTTACTAGTTGAGAAAGGAGTCTCTATGCAAGAAGTTATTGCTGTATTATTAGAAGATAAGTCAGAAACTGACCAGGATTTCCAGATGCGTCTAGAAGAGTGCCAAGAATTAATTAAGACGGCTGGAGGTAAGCTCGTTTGGACTCTAACCCAGAGCCGGGAACATCCTGATCCCAGAACGTATATTGGCCAAGGAAAGTTAGCTGAATTAAAATCCTTAGCAGAAACCCTGTCTGCTGATCTGATTATTTTTTATGATGCATTGAGCCCTTCACAAGTTCGTAATATTGAGGCAGCCCTGGATTGGCCAGTGATTGACCGCGTCCAACTCATTTTAGATATCTTTACCTTGCGCGCCCATTCCAAGGAGGCTAAGCTCCAAGTCGCTCTTGTTCAGAATGAATACCTCCTTCCCCGACTAGCCGGACAGGGTCTGGCCCTTTCGCGTTTGGCCGGGGGTATCGGAACTAGGGGGCCGGGGGAGAGCCAGTTAGAGCGTGATCGCCGAACCCTCCGCGATGCAATTAGTCGGATTAAGAAGCAGTTGAAGGAAGCGGAGAAGCACCGGGAAGTTAGCCGGGAGAGGCGAACGCGTAGCAGCCAATTTAAGATTGGTCTTGTTGGCTATACCAATGCTGGCAAGTCCACCATCTTGAATGGCTTGACTGAAGCTGAAACTTACGAAGAAGACCAACTTTTCGCTACCTTGAGTCCTCTGACTCGGAACTTTACTTTAGAAAATGGCTTTCAGATGACCATAACAGATACGGTGGGCTTTATTCAAGACTTGCCCCCTATGGTGATTGATGCCTTTCATTCGACTTTGGAAGAGAGTGGAGATGTTGACCTTCTATTGATTGTAATTGATGCGTCTTCACCTCATGCTCAAGCACAAGAGAAGACTGTTTACCAGCTTTTGGAGGACTTGGATATGCTCCAAATTCCGCATCTATTCGTTTATAATAAGATGGATCGGCTCGAAAGACCAGAGCTGCTTAATCCTTCTTCGCCTTATGTGGCGATATCTGCTCGGTCTTCCCAGGGCATGGTTAAGTTAGAAGAAGGCATAATCGACCGTCTGCACTCAATGTATGATTATTTTGAACTTAAGGTTTCTAGCCAGAATGCCTCTTACTATCTTGGACATGCCGATCGAATATATATTGAATCTTTTGAATTTGACGAACTGTCTAATGACTATATGATCAAGGGCTATAAGCGACCACATACGCCTTTGAACGGCTAAGGATGAACTGGGCAAATATTTGTCTAGCTATGATAAACAACCAAGAAATGAGATTCAGGCCTATCATATTGCGCTTTTTACTAGCTAATGCTATCCTGAATATAGTATAACGAATACTTTGAAAAGAGGAGTTATTAAGCATGAAAGGAAAATTTAAGCCTTTTTCCACTTCACTGATGGGCTCCTGGCCGCGTAGTGAAGAGTTGTTGGAGGCAAGCCAAACTTATCGTCAGAAAAATTTATCTGATGAAGATTATTCTGCTTTAGTCAACCAAGAAACAGAAAAGTTAGTTAGAGCCCAAGAGGCTGCTGGGATTGATGTGATTACTAATGGGGAATTAGCACGGGATAATTATATCTCTTTTGTCGCAGATAAGGTCCCTGGCATTGAGTTGATGTCTGTTGAGGAAGTTATGGCCTTAACGAATGAAGATGATAAGGACCAATTACAAAGCAGCTTAGAAGAAAGAGATGTTCATAATACAGGAATGAACAACCCAATCTGTACAGGCAAAATAGACACAGATGTTAAGTTAGATACGGATGAAATGCTAGCCTTAAGACAAATGACTAATCATCCCTTGAAAGCCACCCTACCTAGTCCCTATTTGTTAACTCGGTCATTGTGGTTAGAAGGGGTTTCAGACAAGGCTTATGCCAGTCGTGAAGACTTAGGTCAGGATGTTTTAACCCTTATTCTTAATGAGACCAAGCGTTTGCTTGCTATGGGTATTGAAGTTATTCAAATAGATGACCCGATTCTTGCAGAAGTTGTTTTATCTGAGGACATGAAGCGGGGCTTTTACTGAGGGGTCTTATCAGAGAAAGTCAAGTTTGACGAAGAATTAAAATTTGCCCAGTCCTTAATCAAACCCGTTTTAGACCTTATTCGACCTAGCCAAAGCTTAAGCATGTTGCATGTCTGCCGGGGGAATTATACACGCGATGAAGCGGGTTTATTAGAAGGCTCTTATGCTCCCTTATCTGACTTTTTTGAAGCAGTGGCTCCTGACATGTTGACTTTAGAATTTTCAACGCCAAGAGCTGGGGAATTAAAAGACCTTTTCCGGAACGAACACTTAGCTGACCATGTCATGTTAGGGCTTGGTGTGGTCAATCCAAGAACGGATGAGATTGAAAGTATCGATAGTATTGTGGCACGTGTTGAAGAAGCCTTAGCTTATTTACCTGCTGATCGTATTTGGCTAAACCCTGATTGTGGTTTTGCTACCTTCTCCAATCGCCCAATGAATCAGGACCGGGTGATCGCCAAGAAGATGCGAGCTCTTTCTCAAGCGAGTCAGCTATTAAGGGACAAATACGCTTAGTTAGAAGAAGTAAAGATAAAATTGAATCCAATGGCTAAAGGCTTTCTAATAGGAATTAGGGAAGGACTTTAGCCATTTTTTAGAAATGAGGGAAAGCTATGATTTATTTAGATAATGCGGCTACCAGTATCCAAAAACCTGTTTGTGTCATTGAAGCGGTAGTGGATGCCATGCATCACTTAGGAAATGCTGGTCGTGGAGCGAACGAAGAGTCGCTTCAAGGTTCACGTACTTTATTTAATTGTCGGAGTCAGTTAAACCAATTGATGCATGGGGAGTCGCCTCAGCAGATTGCTTTTGCTTTAAATTCGACTGAAGCATTGAATACGGCCATTCGCGGGCTTTTTCGGCCGGGTGACCATGTGATTAGTTCAGTGATGGAACATAATTCGGTGCTTCGTCCTCTCTATACTTTAAAAGACCAGGACTTGGAACTGAGCTTGCTACCGTGTGATGACAAAGGACGCCTGGTTATCGAGGACTTGCCCTCTTACATACGTTCGAATACCAAAGGCCTTGTTCTTACCCATGCCTCTAATCTCACTGGAAACTTGAATCCTATTGAGGATTTAGGGCAGATTGCTCATGAACATGGCTTGTATTTTGTCGTAGATGCTTCCCAAAGCCTGGGGGCCATCCCTATAGATGTCCAGGCAGCCCAAGTGGATGTGCTTTGTTTTACTGGGCACAAGAGTTTGCTTGGGCCCCAGGGAACAGGAGGTCTCTATGTGCGTCCAGGTCTCAATATTCGTCCACTCAAGGCAGGGGGAACAGGGATCGATACCTACAACCATTATCAACCTCAACGTATGCCTGAAGCCCTTGAAGCTGGGACGCAAAATGGTCACGGTCTAGCGGGTCTGAGTGCAGCAGTTGAGTATATTCTTGATCAAGGGGTAACAAATATTCATGAGAGAGAAGTATCTTTAATCCAGTATTTTTATCAAAATTTACAAGATATAGAAGGCCTCCATATTTACGGCGACTTTACAGCTGATCGGGCACCGGTTCTTGCGCTTAATATCTGGGATATCGATTCTTCAGAAATTGCTGAAGACTTAGAAGAAGACTTTGATATTGCCGTACGTTCAGGAGGGCACTGTGCTCCGCTTATGCACCAAGCGTTGGGGACAGCTAACCAAGGGGCTGTGCGCTTTAGCTTTGGCTACTTTACAAGCAAAGAAGAAGTAGACCAAGCCATCACAGCACTTAAAATTTTAGTTGATCGTTATCGTCCTGAATAGGAGGTTTTCAACATGGAATATATCCGCTTATATACCCGACAACATGAAAATTCGCTCTATGAATTAGAGCGCACAGGATCTATTCGAAACAAAAGCATCTACGTTCGTTTGCACATGGGGCCAGATGCTGATTATTTTGCTGAAAGATATCGCAGCTTTGTTGCGATGGCAGAAGAGCGAATCCCTAGACCAGAAGGGGTGGAATACCCGATTTGGTGTGCTATAAGTAAGGATACCGCCCGGCTGCCGATTAAAGGGGAATTGCTCTATTGCCTAAGGGTGCCCAAGGATCAAGTTATTTTTTTTGATGGGCAAAAATGGGACTATGTTTTGAACTATTTGTATATTCCAAGTGATGAGCTAGATAAGTCTGCTTTTAAGCAAGAGCTACAAGCCCGAGGCCTGCCATCCGCCTATAATATTATAAAGGGTAAGTATGCCGGCTTTTATCCTGATCTTGAAGAGAAAATTCGCGCCTCTTGGCCAAGAATATTTGACATTGAGGAGCCGTCTCGCTTTAGGGTCCAGGCTAATCTTTGGGAGATTCGACAAGAGTGGATTGAAGACATTATCTATCCAGGGGAAGACTTCGTTCAAAAGACCCAGGGTAAATTAGATGCTTTTGGACAGTGAGGTGCTTTATGCAAACAATTGCTCTTTATACCCGACAGAATGAAAAATCTTTGCAGGAACTAAAACGGACAGGGGCTGTGCGCAATAAAGAGATTTATGTCAGACTTCATATGGGTGTGGATGCCGATCATTTTTCTGAACGTTATCGCTGCTTTGTTGAGATGGCGGAAAAATTTGTATCCCGTCCTCAGGGTGTTGATTACCCAATCTGGTGTACAGCTAATAAGCATTATTGTAAGCGTCCTGTTCAGGGTGAACTTGTTTACTGCCTCCAAGTCCCCCGAGAAGAAATTATATTCTTTGATAGTCTAAAATGGGACTATGTTCTAAATTATCAGTATTGTCCTAAAAATGAAGCAGATGCCCGAACTTTCAACCAAAAATTAGAAGCTTTAGGCATCCAAAACATTGTCAACTTATTCCAGAGAAAATATGATGGCATGTATGAAGAGATCAAACATGAGATTAAGAACAGCTGGTCGAGAATATTTGATTTAGAAACGAAAGATCCAGCGATTATCGAAGGAAATATTTGGCAAATTAAAGAGGAGTGGATTCAGCATATTGTGTATCCAGGAGACTCATTTTTTGAAATCGTTAAGGATATAGAAGATAGCTATTAAATGAGTAAATATTTAAAATAAAACAGTAAAATGTTAGACTACTAACATTTTATTAAGCAAAGGTATGGTTAAATATAAGTGTAGAGGAAAACATTAGGAAAAATGTAAGCGCTATATTTGATTTTAGCCTTGCCCAAGTGTTTACTTCTCGGAGGCGCTTTCGTAATGCTGTGATATCAGCTTTTGATTTTATTAGGAGGAAAACTAATGACTGAGAAACAAAATCCAGATTACAAATATGTTGATGAGTATGGCTTCGATGAAGCAGGTTTAAAAGAAGCCTTTGAAGAAGCACGTAAGATTTATAAAGAACGTGGTTTCATGCGTGAAATGGGTGTCGGTAAGGCACCAGCCATCACAACAGTTGACATGGCTAGAGCTTGGATGACAGAAGGCCACCCCTTCACTTGTGATCACTCTGAAGAAGTCTGTGCTGAAGCACTAAAAGTATTAAATGCTGGGCGTAAAGCAGGCATTCCAATCTTTCATACAACGACTGGCTATTGGGGTGAACAGCAATGGGACCTACCACGTTGGGATGAAAAGATTCCTATGCACACCTTAGATATTCATGATGATTACTGGATGGCTATTGATCCTAAATTAGATCCTCAGCCAGAAGAACCAGTTATTCATAAGAAATATGCTTCTAATTTCTTCGGCACCCATTTAAATCAAACCTTGAATTTCTTAGGAGTAGACACTTTGATCGTAATGGGAGCAACAGCATGTGCCTGTGTACGTCACACCGTAATGGATTCAACAGGTTATGGCTATAAAACATTAATTCCTCGTGGCACAGTTGGCGACCGTGTACCTGGAGTTATTGAATGGAACCTCTTTGACATGGAGGCTAAATTTGCTGATGTTTGGGAAGTTGATGAAGTCGTTAAATATTTAGAAGGCATTGATCCTAGCGTTTATACTAAGCATGAACGTGCTAATGATTAAATTAAGACAAATTGCATAGCACTTAGGGCTGTGCCTAAACATATGAACCCGTAAGGCCCTTAAGGCATGCTTGCGGGTTTTCTTATCTAAAATATATGGCAAGAAAGGAAGGCAGAACATGGCTTTACTAATCAAGAACGGAACAATTGTTTCTTCAACTGCTGAATACCAAGCAGATATCCTCATTGAAGATGAAAAAATTAAAGCGATTGCAGAAAATATTGACCCAGCAGATCACGAATTGGTTGATGCCAGTGGGAAATATATTTTTCCTGGTGGGGTTGATGAGCATGTCCATATGGGGCCTTTTGATACTTACGGTTTTGAAACTTCTCACGCAGCTTTGGTAGGGGGGACAACAACTATTGTTGACTTCGCACCTCAGGACGAGGGGGATACGGTGATTAATTCTTTCCACCGCCATAAGGATGAAAAAGCTCAAGGCACTGCTTCTCCCGATTTCTCCTTCCATGGGATGGTTATGGATACTAGCGAAGCTCTATTAGATGAAATTCCTAAGATGGTTGAAAATGGTATCGTTAATCTCAAATTCTTTATGGCTTATAATGGTACCCCCTTCCATGTGGAAGATGATTTAATTTTTAAGGCGATGCAAATCTGTAAAGATTATGGCATTACGCCTTGGGTTCATTGCGAAAATGGAGATATGATTGAGGTTCTGAAAGATGAATTAGTGGAAGAAGGTGTGACTAAGCCGATTGGTCACTATCTCTCTTCACCTCCAACAGTAGAGGATGAAGCGGTTCAGCGTTTAATTTATCTAGCTAAGTTAGCTGACTGCCCCATTTTTATTGTTCACAATACCACAGCAGGTGCATGCGCTAATATCAAACGCGCCCAAAATGAAGGGCAGCCTGTTTACGGCGAAACTTGCACACACTATCTAGCTATTGATACTTCTTACTTGGAAAAAGATAACTTTGAAGGGGCTAAGTGGGTATGCGGTCCTGCTATTCGTCCAAAAGAACATATTAAAGCGGTCTGGAAGGCCATAGAAGATGGCACTCTGATGAGTATTGGATCCGACCATGCAGCTGTTGTAGGGGGCTTTGAAAAAGCTAAAAAACGTGGAATAGATGACTTTACGAAAATTCCTAATGGTGTCCCTGGTATGCAGGACCGACTTTACATGGTATGGACACAAGGCGTCGAAAAAGGACGAATTTCAAAACAAGATTTTGTACGTCTTTGTATGGAAAATCCGGCCAAACTATGTGGAATATACCCTCAGAAGGGGGCTTTACTTCCTGGCTCTGATGCTGATATTCTCATTTGGGACCCAAGCTATGAAGGCAAAATTTTAGTAGAAAATAGCTACGAAGGTACTGACTATAACACCTTTGAAGGTTTTGAACAAAAAGGAATTGCCGACAAAGTTTATCTTAGAGGTCAATTAATGGCTGAAAGAGGGGAGCTAGTTGGTGAGAAAGGGCAAGGTAGGTATATCCGCCCTAAAGCTTATACTGTCTGCTATGATAAATACCATAAAGGAGAATAGCAAGTTAGGAGTTGCAATCCGTGAAATATATCATTGTATCCAATAATGAAAGCTTATTAAAGCGTGTTGATTATTTGCATTTTGTAGAAGGTGGCTTTTGGGATGTATTAATTGAAGTACGCAATCTGATTCATATTGGTTGGCGTCCTCTGACACATCCCTTGCCGGCTTCTCTACGGATGATGCTATCTCCTGTACGATCCGTTATCTTAGCTGATGTGAGTCACGATAAGAGCTATGAGATCATTGAACAGTCAATGGATCTTTATCAAAGGACTCTGGGAGAAAGACAAGCTGACTTTAAAAATTTAACCGACTACCAGCGACTTGACCAGGAACTTTTGATGGTAGCCTTAGCTGACCTTTAGGCCGGACATCCTGTAAAGAGGTGTGAAGATGAAACTTGAATTACAAAATGTTGTTATTAAAAAAATTGATTTTGGCAAAAAAACAGAGATCAAAGACGACCAGCTCTATATTAATCGAGATGAAATGATAGCTGAATTAATGGCGATTGACCAGGTCAAAGCGATTCAAATTGTCTTGGCTCGGCCCGGTGAAAAGAAGCGTTTAATTCCTGTCAAGGATGTGATTGAACCTCGTTTGAGAATTGGACGGGGGAATCAATTTCCTGGGGTAACTGGAGAAATTGAACAATTAGGTCAGGGAAGCACCAAAAAAATGCAGAATGTAGCAGTCGTTACTGTGGGGGATATTGTTGGCTTCCAAGAGGGAATTATTGATATGTGGGGCGAGGGAGCTAAGTGGACACCATTCTCACAAACATTGAATGTCGTTGTTAACATTGAGCCGGAAGAAGGCCTTGAACCACACGAACATGAAAAAGCTTGCCGGTTAGTTGGGCTTAAGGCGAGTGAATATTTGGGAGCTGCTTTAGAAGGCATTAGTCCAAACTCAAGTGAGTCTTTTGAGATTGAAGATGTGAAAACTAGTTTGGAAAAATATCCTAATTTACCACGGGTTGCCTATGTGGAGATGTTAATTGCTCAGGGTCTCCTTCATGATGGTTATATTTATGGAGTGGATGCTAAGCAAATTCTACCCACTCTGCTGAACCCACTGGAAGAGTTGGATGGAGCGGTTATATCGGGGAACTGTGTGGCAGCTTGCGATAAGATAACGACCTACCAACACCAAAATAATTCCGTTATCTTAGAATTACTTAAACGCCATGGCAAAGATTTAGTTTTTGTTAGTTCAATTCTTGTGCCAGAATTAACCATTCTGGACGGCAAGTTTAGAACAGCTGACTATACCGTGAAGTTATGCCAGTTGCTTGGTCTGGATGGCGTCATTGTCTCTGAGGAAGGCTATGGAAATCCTGATTCGGATTTAGTAATGATTGCCGAAGGATTAGAGAATTCAGGAATTAAAACAGTTTTGATTACGGATGAGTGCTCAGGTTGGGATGGTGATTCTCAGCCTCTAGCAGATGCTAAAGAAGAAGCTAAGGCAGTGATTTCAACCGGAAACGTTTCTCACCTTATCCATTTGGAAGCTGCTGAAGAGGTTTTAGGAGATGCTAAAGCAATTGCTAATCTCTCAGGAGGTTGGGAAGGTAGCTTAGATGAGGCAGGAAATATTAGTTGTGAGCTAAATGCGGTAATTGGAGCTACATCTGAAATCGGTTACCATAATCTTACTGTCGAATTACATTAGGGAGGAGGCTAATAATGAAAAAAGTACTCTATTATTTAAACCAGTTCTTTGGTCAAATTGGGGGCGAAGATCAAGCTGATATAGAACCGCGTTTAGTTGAAGGTGCCATTGGACCAGCTATGGCTTTTTCCCAGCAATTAGAAGAAGGAGAAGTGACCCATACTATTATTTGTGGGGATAATTACTTCAATGAAAATTTAGAACTTGCCCAACAATTTATTATGGAGAGCTATAATGAGCTCCAGCCAGATTTAGTGGTCGCTGGTCCTGCTTTTAATGCAGGGCGTTATGGGATGGCTTGTGCAGGTGTTGCGAATACCCTAAAAGATAAAACGACGGTTCTTACTGGGATGTACCATGAAAATCCAGCCGTAGCACAATGCCGTAGCCATGCCTATATCGTTCCCACTGGTGATTCAGCGGCATCGATGCGTAAGGCTTTACCTGCTATGGTTGAGCTAGCAACTAAAATCTTGGCTGGTAAAGAAATTTTAGCAGAAGAAGATGGCTTTATGATGCAGGGGCGTCGTTTGACGGTCTTTTCTAATCAAACAGGAGCTGAGCGAGCTAGCGAAATGCTCTTAAAACGTCTGCATAATGAAAGCTATGAAACTGAGCTTCCCATGCCAGAATTCGATTATGTCCAAGCAGCAAGTCCAATTACAGATATGCCGCATGCGACAATTGCTCTGGTCACAACAGGGGGAATTGTTCCTGAGGGTAACCCTGACCACTTGCAATCCGCTTCTGCTCAGAAATGGGTAAAATATGATGTCTCAAATTTAACTCAGCTTGCAGGTAAATTTATTACTGTTCATGGGGGCTTTGACCCAGTTTATGCGAATGATAAGGCCGACCGTATTGCACCTTTAGATGAACTGTACCGCCTAAAAGAGAAGGGGACTATCGGAGATATCTACAAGTATTTTTACTCAACAACAGGGACAGGGACTTCTGTCGGAAATTCTGAGAAATTTGGTCGAGAGATCGGTCAAGAACTTTCAGATGCAAAAGTAGACGGCGTCATCCTAACTTCTACCTGAGGGACCTGTACGCGTTGCGGTGCAACGATTGTTAAAGAAATTGAACGTTTTGGAATTCCTATAGTGCATATGGCAACGATTACTACTATTTCGGAGTCTGTTGGTGCTAATAGAATTGTACCAACTATAGCCATTCCTTATCCTGTGGGCAATCCTGAATTAGATGACAGAGAAGCGAACCTTAGAGATGAATTAGTAGATCGGGCGATTCGTGCGCTATCAACTGATGTCGCCTCACCGACTGTTTTTAAGAAAGAATAACTTAGAGGGGGGAGAGTCTGACTCTTCCCTTATTTAAATTTATTTTTAAAAAATCTATTTATAATAATAATTCAGCTTTTAAATGATAAAATAAACTTATCATTTATAAAACATTACTTTTAAAATGGGTTTAGAGGTGTGAGGATGTACTATAAGGAATTAGCAAATTTTTCACTATTTCAAAATGTTAGTAAGGAAAGTGTTGACCTAATTAATGCAATGAATATAAGAGTAAAAAATTTTAAAGTAGGTGAGCGAGTTAATTTTTTGGGTGATCCGATTCAATATATCTATGTCATTGCATCGGGATGTCTTAAAACAAATGAATATTTAATGAATGGTAAGGAAATTGTATCGTCATATTACTTCGGCTATGACGCTTTTCCCTTATATTTGATCTATGGGGGAGCAACAACTTACCCTTATAATATTTATTGCCATAAACAGGCTCAAGTATATTGTTTACCTGTTGAGGAGCTAAAGGCCTGTATTGATGCTGATCCAAAACTTATGTCAAATGTATTGGTATTTGTTTCTAAATATTGTTTAAAAAACAAGAAAGTCATTCAAACAGTTAGCTATCCTAAAGTATCCCAACGCTTGGCTTTCTGGCTCCTAACTTCGAGTGACCAGAGAGATAATTTTAGGATACCAGGAACTCAGGAACTCTTTTCAGATATACTTTTGGTGAATCGGTCTTCTTTAAATCAAGAGTTAAAACGTTTGACCAATAATGGAATAATTTCAATCTATGGTCGTCGTATTCACATAAATGACCGGTCGGCTTTAAATAGGATTTTAGAAAACACTTAAAAATAGGCCATTAAAAAACGACTCGAAACCGAGTCGTTTTTGTGCGTATGATCAGGCTTGATTTAAGCTAGTCTTATTAAGAACATTTATTCAAAAATTGTTTGTTCGCTGATGTCAGTTTGTAGAGCATCTAGAGCTTTGTTAACTAAGTTTAAGCGAAGTTTATGTTCGTCTTCTGGACTTAATTCTGGGTTACCGAGTGGGTGAGGAATAGCGATTGTAGGTACAATCCGGTTCGCCCCAACGGTTTGAGAAATAGGTGTAACAGTACACATATGAACGATTGGAATACCAGCGCGTTCAATTTCTTTATACATCGTTGCTCCGCAACGCGTGCAGGTACCTCAGGTGGAGGTGAGGATAACGGCATCAACGCCATCCTCTTTCAATTGGTTAGCGATTTCTTCACCGTATTGGCGAGCGCTAGCTACTGCAGTACCGTTCCCAACTGTCGTGAAGAAGGTATTGTAGACTTTACCAATTTCGCCCGCTTCTTCTTTTTCACGCAAGATATCGAGCGGTAACACACGGTCAGCGTCTTCATCTGCGTAAGTTGTATCATAACCACCGTGGGCAGATTCGTAACCGTCTTTAAAGTTTTTAACGCCTTCGATATTGTAAGCGCCAAATTTAGATGCGGAAGATGATTCGATGTGGTCAGGGTTGCCTTCTGGTACAACACCACCGGATGTTACGAGGGCGATGGTTGCATTCTTAAGGTCCTTGAGGGCAGGAGCTGGATCCACATTATCAAATTCTGGCATTGGATATTCGGTAGTAAATTCTTCGCCATTTAATTTCTTAATCAGCATATTGACAGCACGTAAAGAGCCGCGTTCTTCTGCTTGATAGTTTTGACGGTGGCGAGGGAAGTAACCGTCTTTATCTGGTGTCACATCTTCCCCAGCTAATATTTTATTAACCAGTCCAGAAATGGCAGGAATTGCTTTACGCATTGAGGCAGCTGAATTACCTGTTGGCACAATATAAGCTGTCTTGCTGTACATTTCTTTCCCTGGGTTTTCTTCGTACATACCAGTTACTGCAGGAATGCCTAGCTCAGTAATGACTTCACTAGCGACTGCACCAGCGGCCATCCCATAACGTCCAGCATTGAAGGCAGGACCTGCAATCACGAGATCTGGTTCATAAGATTTAATCATCTCTAGAACTTCTGGTAAAGCGGTATCGATATTTTCATTAAAGTAAGAGTCACCACAGACAACAGTGCCGACGATTTCGGCATCTTCTAAAGGACCATTTAGACCAAGACCGGGACCTTTAGGACCATCTTCTTTAAAGGGTTTAGTGTCTGCTTTCTCTTCACCACCAATCCCAGCATAGAACTGGTTGATGTAGTGAACAACACGTTTAGTCATTTATAAACCTCCTTTGATTCCTTATTAAATTATACAAAACGAGCAGATTGTTTATTAAAGCCTAACTCATTGGTTGCCCCAGTGATCGCTTGAATTTCAACAGTGATTTCACCGTTTTCTTTCAAGCTACCTTCTGCACCACCAGCGATAATGTCAACATATTCTGTCGTTCCAATGATGCGATCCATTGCAGGTAGGGTAATGACTTCGTTGGCATTCCCACCTGTAACAGCAGCGTTTGCTAGTGGATCCGCATCTGCTAAGGATTGAGAAGATCCATCGCGTCCGGCATACTCATCGGTTACGATAACAGTCTTAACACCAGCTTTTTCAAGCTTCGTACAGTTCATAATCAAGTCTGTATCAGGGTTACCGAAACCTTCTTGAGATACGATAGCGCCATCTAAGCCCAAGAACTTCGCTAATTTAGCTGTGAAATCGCTAGAACGTTGCTTGTCAGCAAGGTAAACCGCTTCGTTGGTGATGATAACACCCATGAAGTTGATATCTTTACCGTGGCGAGCATACAAGTCTTTGATAATTGGATTATTTAAGTGGTGGTAAGTTGTATTCTTGTCACATGCAGACACACAGTTACCTGAAATAATCGCGCCGTCCATGATTTCAGTAGGGTAGAGAATGGTTGGGACAATATGCTTAGCATCGGTACCATAAACGTAGGTATCATGGAGTAAGCCTTGGGTTTGTAGCATATAAACGTAGCCAACTTTTGGCAGGTCAGGATATTCATTGGCCTGTTCAAAGATGGGTTTAGTTTCATAGACTTCAACATTGTCAGGTTCAAGTTCCGTCCCTAATTGGCCTAAATAGTTCGCTACTTTTAAACCAGCTAAACGTAGAGCTTCTTCATGGGCATGGGTTTCAATGCCTTCAACAGGTTGAGCCACTAAAACAATATTAATATTTTTAGAGAATGGTGTTAATTCTGCGCCAGGACCACTCATATCAACGATACCTTCTTGGAAACGAACCAGTTTCCCAGCTGTCATAACTTCACAGCCTTTAAGAGCAACTGTTTTACCTTCCCCGACAGTATCTATTCGGTTAATAACACCTGGGAAAACACCGGCTTTAGAATCAACTTTCGCACGGGGTTCGATAACGTCCTTAACTGGAGTAATACGAACAGATTCACCTGGTTTGGCGATTTCAATTTCAACCGATTCGAAGCGGTCGTCTTCAAGCACTAAGTCTTTGACTTCTTGCTCATTAATAGATAGAACAGAATCTTCAATTTTGGATTCGTTAGTTAATACGACATCCTTAATTTGAATTTCTCCAAATTCTAATTTCATAAACTCACCTCTCAATTATGTTAAAAGTTACATAAAATGTGGCGGGATTTGCATCCGCTCAAGTGCATGTTGAATCAGATCAAGGTCAATTAAGCTAAAGTCTCTGAGTGTTGCTTCATTCCAGTCAGGTCTTTTTTCTTGTGCAGAAAATTTATCATATACTGAAATGGCATTTTCCATCATTTCAAGACTTTCTAGATCGATAGCTGCTTTCGCTTTATCAGTTAGGGCGATTGACTTATAAAAGGTTTCATTGGGTTTCAAACTGCTGCTTAGGGGATGAGTTAGTAAGGAAACCTTATCGTCAACGACTACCTCCCTAGCTTTCTCCAAAACATCACGATATTCGCCATCGACAAACCGTACTCTTAATGAAGGAGCAGAGATCTTTTCTTTGACTTGTGGATTGTTTGTAATAATTTGCATATATACCTCTCAAAATTTAAATTTAGCCCTTCAAGAATTGAAAGGTAGAAAAAACGCTAACAAACTTGTTCACAAATCTGGTCAACGTGCACGACTTCTTAGGTAATTGTTTTTATTCATGATTAAACCTC
Source organism: Aerococcus sp. UMB7834 (assembly GCF_030215145.1). Classification (NCBI taxonomy): domain Bacteria; kingdom Bacillati; phylum Bacillota; class Bacilli; order Lactobacillales; family Aerococcaceae; genus Aerococcus; species Aerococcus sp. UMB7834. Next base: position 106,507 of record NZ_JASOLI010000006.1, read on the forward strand.
CATGAAAATTTTATAGGTGAGTTATAAAATTTCTTTAATAAATCGCGATTATGCGCAAACATAATCATTCACATAGTTATTGTAACACGAAATAAATATTATTCAATCGCTTTATCTTATAAAAGCATTTAAATTGAAGACGAGACAATAAAGAAACCCCTTACTGAAAAAGGTCTTTGCCAGTCAAAAAAATCTCAAAAATTTATTAAAAGAATCACAAAAAGCAAAGTGATTCGTTTGAGTCTAGGGCAAAAAAGTGGTAAATTATACATGAGACAGGCTATTCACTCATAAATAGACTGTTAGCCTTAAGAAGAATTAATCAAGGAGTTGATGCAATGGTCGATCAAAAGAAATACGAAGAAGATAAATTAGAAACTTGTGGGGGCTGAGGCGCTAAGATAGGTGCGGGACACCTTTCAGAGATGCTAAGCCAGCTACCTAAAAACCATGATGACCAGCTTTTGGTAGGCTACGATTCTGCGGATGATGCAGCAGTTTATCGGATTAGCGATGATGTCGCTGCTATTCAGACCTTGGACTTCTTCCCACCTGTTGTTGATGACCCTTATTTATTCGGTCAAATTGCAGCTACAAATGCCTTGAGTGACGTTTATGCGATGGGTGGTCGCGTTGCCACAGCAATGAATATTGTCGGTTATCCACGCAACAAATCCTTCGCTGATTTAGAAAAGATTATGCAAGGTGGCGCTGAAAAAGTTCAAGAAGCTGGCGGGGTTCTCGCTGGGGGCCATTCGATCCATAATGATTCTGTTTTATATGGTTTATCCGTAATGGGTTTGGTTAGTCCTGAACGCATTTTACAAAATAACCAACCACAGGCGGGGGATGTTCTCTTCCTCACTAAAAAATTAGGGGTCGGTATTATTACCTCAGCCCACAATAAAGGGGAGTGTAGCCAAGCTGCCTTTGATGAGGCAGTGGAATCTATGCGCACTCTAAATAGATACGCAGCAGAAGTGATGGAGGATTTCCCAATCTCGTCTTGTACCGATGTGACGGGCTTTGGTTTCCTAGGCCACCTTATGGAAATGGTGGAGGCTAACCTGACAGCCAAAATCGATGCTTCAGCCGTCCCTTATATTGAAGAAGCCCTTGAATGTGCTAAAAAAGGCATCCGGACGGGTGGTGCTGGACGCAATTTAAACCACTTCGGTAAGGATATTTTGATTAAAGCAGAGGATGCTTTATTGGCAGATATCTTGTATGATCCACAAACATCGGGCGGCCTATTAATTAGTTTGTCTCAGAATAAGGCTAAGGAATTTATGGCTAGCCTAGAAGCTGCTGGTGTTTCTGCTTGGCAAGTGGGGCATTTTGTGGAAAGAGATAGTCATGCCATCATTGTTGAGTAAGTACTTTATGAATAGGAAAGGAAGACTGTAAATGAGTGAAAAGTATATTGTCGTTGTATCAAGTAATGAAATGGGCCACGGCGATCCAGAACTGGGCAAAACTTTAATGAAAGCTTTTATCCATAACTTAACGGAACAAGAAAGCTTACCCGAAAAGATTTTATTCTATAACACTGGGGCTTTACTGGTTGAAAAAGGCGCTGATACGGTAGAAGATTTAGAACTTTTAGCTGACAAAGGCGTTTGGATTGGTACTTGTGGGACTTGTGTCAACTATTTTGAACTAGAAGACAAGGTAGCAATTGGTGAAATTTCCAATATGACCGAAATAGTTAAAAATATGTACTCTTATGACCGTGTCGTTCAACCTTAAGTCAGCTTATGACGATTTTTTTACTAACTTTTAAGGGCGCTCAAGCTGCTATGCAAGGTGAAAAGGAATTTAAAGAAGCGGGCTTTTCGGCCCGCTTAGTTCCTACTCCTGAATCGATTTCTGCAGCTTGTGGCTTAGCCCTACGCATTAAAAATACAAATTTCGAAGACATAAACCAGTTTTTCTCCCAGGAAAGAAGGAAAGGAACTGGTTTATATCTTATTGAAGGTGAAGGACGGTCCAAACAATACACAGCGCTAGATTGGAATTAGGGGGGGACGCTTTGGAAAAATTTGTCATGGGAACTGCTGGTCATATTGACCACGGGAAGACGACTTTAATTAAAGCCTTAACTGGTATCGAAACCGACACAACAGATGAAGAGAAAAAAAGGGGCCTATCGATTAACTTGGGCTTTGCCTATATGGACTTAGCCAATGGAGAACGTCTAGGGATTGTCGATGTACCCGGCCATGAACGCTTTATTAAGAACATGGTAGCTGGAGTATCTGGGATTGACTTTGCTCTCTTGGTCATTGATGTTAACGAAGGGATTATGCAACAGACCCGAGAACACATTGATATATTAACTTTGCTCGGTTTAGAAGATTTTATTATTGCCTTATCGAAGGTGGATGGTGTTGATCCCGACTTGCTTGAAATCGTTAAAGAAGATATCCATGAACAGTTTAAGGGCACGGTACTTGAAGATGCACCAATTGTTGAAACCGATGCGGTGACAGGTTATGGGGTTGAGGAATTGCGTACGCTGATTACTGAGAAGTGTGAACATCTGGAAAGCAACAACCTTGACCTGCCTGCCCGGATGAATGTGGACCGGGCCTTCTCTGTTAAAGGTTTTGGGACAGTGGTCACGGGGACTTTGATTGAGGGAAAAATCCATGTTGGGGACGAGCTGACGGTTTATCCTGGTGGACAAAAAACTAAGGTTCGTACTATTCAAATCCATGAAGAAGACCAAGAGGTGGCTCACGCGGGCAATCGGACGGCCTTAAATCTAACTAAATTAAGTTTAGACGAGATTTCAAGAGGCGATGTGCTTTCAGCTGGGCCACTGGAACTGTCATGGATGCTCGATGTGAAATTGAAGTGCTTAGAAGATTCGGACCAAATGATTGAACTCTGGGACCGTGTCCATTTGAATATCGGAACTCGAGAAGTGCTGGCGCGTATTGTGCCCCTAGGTGTGGGCGCTATCATGCCTGGTGAAGAAGCCTTTGTCCAATTGCGCTTAGAAGAGCAATTGGCCGTTAAAAAAGATGATCGCTTTATTATTCGTTCCTATTCACCCGTTTATACCATAGGGGGTGGCTTTGTCTTAGATCCAAGTCCTAAGAAGCACAAACGCTTTAACGATGAAGTCATTGAAAGCCTTAAGATTAAAGAAGAGGGCGATACAGCAGATATTCTAATGGATTTCATGAAACACCGAGCTCATGGCTTAAGCAGTGTTAAGGAAATGAGTGACTATCTCAATCTACCGATGACTTCCTGCCAAGAAATTGTCGATGACTTGTTAGAAGAGGGACAACTGCTAGGTTTTGGTCATTTCTATATGGCTGTTGATCGTTACCAGGACTTGGCTGATGAGATGTGTGAAAAATTGGCTCACTACCACGATAAAGAAAGTTTACGTCGAGGGATGCCGATTGAAGAATTTCGTTCGCAGTTTAAAAAGTTGCCGGCTAAAGAATTGGATACCATTACTAAGCAATTAGAATCTGATGGGAAGATTAAGCTCGAAGATGATATTATCCGCTTAGCTGATTTTGAAATTAAATTAACGGGTGAAGAAGAGAAGATCAAAGAAGAAATTCTTAAGGTGCTCAAGGAAAGCGCAATGGCGCCACCAGAAGTAGAAGAATTGACCCATGAAGATCCAGCTTATTATGATCTTTTAAATATGCTAGTCGGTGACCAGGTTTTCCAATTAGACCGCTATACTTACCTAGATATGGAGATCTACCAGCAAGCCGTCCAAAAAATCAAAGATCATATTAGCGCTAATGGAAGTATTTCCTTAGCAGAATGCCGGGACTTATTCCAAACCAGCCGGAAATATGCGTTAAAACTTCTAGAACATTTAGATAAAGAAGGTATTACCAAACGTCAAGGCGATGTCCGTATCTTGAAATAAAAAGGAGGCTATATGAAATCTAAATTATCCGATCTACCTGCAATGAATCACTTGCTCAGTCTCGATCAAGTTGATGACTGGCAAGAAAGCTATCCCCACTATCTGATAAAGAGATGTTTGGAAGAAAGTTTGGATGACATTCGCACAAAAATCCTAGCCGGAGAAGATTTAGTCATTAGTGAAGCTGATATCCTCAAGCGCGGGGAAAAACGTTTAGAAGCTATTTATGAATCTAGCTTGAAGCGTACGGTTAATGCAACTGGTACCGTAATCCATACTAATCTCGGACGCTCTCTCTTGGCTGATGAAGCAGTGGATGAAGTGGTTAAGGCAGCACAAAGCTATAGCAACCTTGAATATGATCTAGAAGAGGGCCACCGAGGCAGCCGTTACCAACATATCCGTCAAATTATTGTCGAATTGACAGGGGCAGAAGATGCCCTTTTAGTCAACAATAACGCAGCAGCCGTCCTATTAATGCTAACCGCTTTAACGCAAGGCAAAGAAGTCCTGATTTCACGGGGCGAGCTCGTAGAGATTGGAGGTGCCTTCCGTATCCCGGATGTCATCCGCAGCTGTGGGGCCTACTTAGCTGAAGTTGGTGCGACCAATAAGACCCACATTGCAGACTATGCGGAGGGAATTACAGAGGATACGGGGGCTATTTTGAGAGTCCATACCTCTAATTATCGTTTGATCGGTTTCACGGAAGCCGTCTCAGATGAGGACCTAGTTGCTTTAGCCAAGAAAAATGACCTGCCTATCTTTAATGATTTAGGGAGTGGTTTATTAGTCGATATGCAAGAATTTGGCTTACCCTATGAACCTACCGTTTCGGAGATGATTGAAGCGGGCTATGACTTGGTGAGCTTTAGCGGGGACAAATTATTGGGCGGAGCCCAGGCAGGGATTATTGCCGGCAAAAAGACTTATATTGATCGATTAAAGAAACACCCCCTCTTGAGAGCCTTACGAACAGACAAAATGTCTATTGCTGCGCTTGAAGCAAGTTTGCGCCTTTATTTAGACAAAGATCGCGCCTTAACGGAAATTCCAACCCTAGCTATGATTAGAGCTTCACAAGAAGAGCTGTGGTCCAAGGCAGAGCAGTTAAAGAATGAGATTGATCAGTTGGAAGTCGGCTTTGATGTCAAAGTGATTGCTGGAAAATCCCAGGTTGGGGGTGGGGCTTTCCCTGGTGTCTATCTTGACACAGCTTTGGTTAGTCTCCAACATGCTGATTATTCCGGTACGGAACTTGAAAGACAACTGCGGCTCAGCCCTGACCATATTATTGCGCGTTTGAATGATGGCTTGCTTTCTTTTGATGTCAGAACTCTTCAAGAAGGAGAAAACGCTTTGATTACAACTTGTTTAAAAGATCTCTTCTCTAAAAGTTAAGCCCTTTCTTTCAAGTCAATAAAACAATTTGCCCAAGTTTTATGGATGAAAAAGTTGACATTTTCAAATAGGACGTTATAATAAGATTGTAAGATAATTTAATGGTTCACATAGTTAATGACTATTTGGAGTGATTAATTATTGGAACCAAGTTTTAAAGGAGGAATTGATATGGCTATTGATTGGAACGGCAAAAAAGTTCTTATCATTGGTGACCGTGACGGTATTCCTGGCGAAGCTATGGAAGAATGTTTAGCGGATACACCAGCAGAAGTTATTTTTTCATCTACGGAGTGCTTTGTCTGAACGGCTGCGGGAGCAATGGATTTGGAAAATCAACGCAGAGTTAAAGAAGCAGCTGAAAAACATGGCCCTGAAAACCTTATCGTGTTAATTGGTGGTGCGGAAGCAGAATCTGCTGGTCTAGCAGCTGAAACCGTAACCAACGGTGACCCGACTTATGCAGGCCCATTGACAGGAGTACAATTAGGTCTGGCATTCTGCCATGCAGTAGAACCAGAGTTCAAAGAATCCGTAAATGAAGATGTTTACGATGATCAAATTGGAATGATGGAAATGGTATTGGATGTCGACGCTATTTGTGAAGAGATGACATCAATTCGCGATCAGTTCTCTAAATACTAAGATTATCACTACAATTTTAAAGTATTTTTTTAAAATGGGTGACCGGCGTGAATCTGTCACACCGGTGCCCATTTTTTATTTCTTAGCTAACCCATAAGAGAGCATATCATTTCTTCAATTGTGAAAAATGTAACATAAAGCGCAAGGAAAAATTTAGCGCATTTTGAATGCGCTTACTAGAAATCGACTTAAAAGATAGGAGAATGACAATGAATTATGCAAGTTTAAAAGCAGCGGGTTATGTGTTAGTGCACACTCCAGATATGATTATGGCAAATGGTTCCACACAAACAACTGAACGTTTGGTTAATCCTGATAGCGAATACTTGAAGAAAGCTCCAGAACATATCCGCTCATATGAAGAAGTGGTTAACTATGCTCCCAACCAGGTTTATATCGGGAACATGACCCCAGATGAGTTATCTGAACTTGAATTCCCTTGGTATGACAAGCCCGTAGAAGGTAAGCGCCACGGCCGCTTTGGGGAAATTTTACCTGAAAAGGAATTCTACGGCTTATTAGAAATTGCCGATGTTTTTGAATTAGTCTTCTTAGAAGAATCTTTTGCTGAAGAAGTAAAAGCAGCGCTTAAGGACAATGAATTGTTCAAAGAAGATGCTGACAGCATTAAACAAGTAGATACAATTGAGAATATTGAAAAACATATTGACGAATTTGAAGCTGAGCCTCTTTACTATGAAGATAAACTAGTTGGCTGTGTTCACCGAGCACATGAATACGATGTGAACTTAAATGCTCATACCATGCTTGAAAACCTAGTCGTTAAGGCGTCAGGTATCTTATCATTGCGCCACTTACTTGCTGATTCAGATATTAATCCAGAAGATGTTGACTATGTTATTGAGTGCTCTGAAGAAGCCTGCGGTGATATTAACCAACGCGGTGGGGGGAACTTTGCCAAGTCAATCGCTGAAAAATGTGGCTGTGCTAATGCTTCTGGTTCAGACGTCCGCGGCTTCTGTGCAGCGCCAACCCACGCCTTAGTTTCAGCGGCATCAATGGTAGCAGCAGGTACCCATAAAAACGTGGTTGTTGTGGCTGGGGGATCTACTGCGAAATTAGGGATGAATGGTAAGTCTCACGTCGAAAAAGACATGCCGATCCTAGAAGATGTAGTTGGTGGATTCGCAGTTCTTGTAGGGGAAAATGATGGCAAGTCACCAATTCTACATACTGACTTAATCGGTAAACACACGGTTTCAAGCGGTTCGAGTCCTCAAAAAGTAATGACAGCTTTAGTAGGGGATGCCTTAGACCATGCAGGCCTTTCTGTTAATGATATCGATGTTTATTCTTCTGAAATGCAAAATCCTGATATCACTGTTCCAGCAGGGGCAGGTAATGTGCCAGAAGCTAACGTGAAAATGATCGGTGCTTTAGGGGTTATGCGTAAAGAACTCGAACGCTCTGAACTTCCAAACTTCTTAAAAGAAAAAGGAATTCCGGGTTGGGCACCAACTCAGGGTCACATTCCTTCAGGTGTGCCATACTTAGGCTTTGCTATTGAAGATTTAACTAGCGGTGACAAGAACCGTGCTATGATCATCGGTAAAGGCTCCCTTTTCTTAGGCCGTATGACCAACCTCTTCGACGGTCTATCTGTTATTGTTGAGCGGAATAGTGGAGAAGTCGAAGAAGCTAAGAATACGGACTTCAAAGAAGCTGTGAAATCCGAACTTGCTAATGCTTTACGTGACTTTGCAGCAAACCTTTCGGAAGAGTAGGAGGTGTGACAATGTCAGAACAAGTAAAATCAACGATTAAAGAAGTCTTTGAAGAATTAGCTGATGCTCTAGAAAGCGGTCAAATGGGGCCAAAATTTAAAATTGGTTTGACCATTAATGGTTCAGAACATGGCGACCAAGTCATGAAAGAAGCGGCTGAGGCTGCTAAAAAAGACAACTTATTCGACCTCGTTTTGATTGGTTCAGCTTACGACTGGACCGACCAATATGAACTCTATCAAGCGGATGACGAGCAGAGTGTTTCAGATAAGGTAGAAGAACTCTTAGCTGATGGGACCATCCAAGGCTGTGTGACCTTGCACCATGCTTTTCCTATTGGGGTATCCACAGTAGGACGTGTTCAAGCGCCTGCTAATGGCAAGGATGTTTTCATTGCGACGACAACGGGTACAACAGCTACAAATCGTGAAGAGGCCATGGTTCTGAATGCTATTAATGGGGTTACAGTAGCTAAAGCTTGTGGCTATGACAAGCCAACACTTGGTATTCTGAACGTTGATGGAGCTAATAAGGTTGAACGTTCCTTGAAAGAGCTCCAATCTAAGGGCTATGAATTCACATTCGGTGAATCTAAACGTGCTGATGGGGGCGCTATCCTGCGAGGAAACGACCTCCTACAAGCAGCGGTTGATGTTGTTGTCACCGATACCTTAACGGGGAACCTGTTAATGAAAGTATTCTCAGCCTTTAACACTGGTGGGAGTTATGAAGCAACTGGTTATGGCTATGGTCCTAGTATTGGAGAGGGCTATGAATTCAATATTTGTATCGTTTCTCGCGCATCCGGAGCTAATGTCATTAAGAACGCTCTGACCTATGCTTATGAAGTGGCTAAAGGTGATCTGATTGCGATTAGCGAACAGGAATATGCAGCAGCTAAAAAAGCAGGTCTTGATCAAATCCGTGATGACCTACAAGTTAAGTCTAGTCCAGCAGCTGAAGAAGAAGTTTCAGCTCCAGAAAAAGAAATTGTTTCAGTATCCATTGCTGGGATCGATGTCTTAGATCTTGAAGAAGCCGTACAAGCTTGCTGGAAAGCTGGAATCTATGCTGAAAGTGGTATGGGCTGTACAGGTCCAGTAGTTATGGTTAACGAAGCCAAAGAAGATCAAGCAAAAGAAGCAATTAAAGAAGCTGGCTTTATTTAACCGGGAAGTACACCTTGAATAAATATAAGTAATTGATAAGAGCCTCAGTAGTGGGGCTCTTTTCAGTTTTAAAATTAATTAAAAAAGCGATTCCATAATAGAATCGCTAGTTGATTTTTCGCAAAGGTCGGGCCTATTTAAAAATTGCAAGCTTATCGAGCCTTTTGACTAAGATGAGAACTAGGAAAGCTTTGATCGAGTCGCCAAGATAGAAAACGACTGTACTGGCAGCGGCAGTTAGATAGGGCATATTGCCGAAGTGACTCATTCCAATCGCACCAATGAGATTAGTGAGCAAGACGCCAGGAATCCAAATAGTCAAGTATTGGACAAAGAGGGGAGGATCCTGGCTAAGTAATTGATGGTTTCGGGCAAGGCCTATGAGGAAAGCTGTAATGAGATAAGCGAGGAGATAGGTAGAAGATGGTCCATAGAAAGCTTGAAGCCCCCCATTGCCACCAGTTAAAACTGGAAAACCAATGGCTGCTAGGATCAGAAAACCTGCCACCGCTGCACTGCCTTTTTTCGCCCCGAGTAGGGCTCCGGAGAGCATGATTCCTAAGTTCTGCAGGACAATCGGTACTGGTAAAAAACCAAGAGGGATAGGGGGGAAGAGCCCTAAAACAATGATAATAGCAATCATAATGGCAATGCTTGTCAGGTCTTTACTTCTTTTGTTATTCATTCATTGACACCTCATGTTTATTGATGTTTAAAGTATAATTAAAAGAACAACAAATGTCAACTTAAAATATATACAGGGTGACATTTGTTTTAGTATATTTTATTTCAATAAGAATGTATCGAGTTGTGATATCATGCTTGCGAGTTATCAACTAAATATGTTACACTTAGTTTGCACGTAACCATAGCATGTGAAGAAATTAAAGCGCAAACTTTCTTAAGGCCTCAGTCTATGGTTGCGTGTATTTTATTAATGTATACAAAAAAGAGGAGACTGTATTAGCCTCCTCTTTTTACATTTAATATAAATATGATATACAAAGCCTATTGTTTACAAAGTTATAGCAAATTAATCTTGAAAGCCTTGCGCTACGTGAGTTTGTGATAAAAAAGTTATAGCAAATGTATAGTTTTTGGGGTGATTTACTAGCGGTTAATAGGGTCTACTAGGGAAATGTAAGTCCTATAAACCTTGATTTAAAGCCTATTAGGGTTTATTAGATTGTGAAAAATGCTGGATGCAGGATTCGAACCTGTGACCCCCGCATTACGAATGCGATGCTCTACCAACTGAGCTAATCCAGCGAAACGATATTCCTATTATAGACCTTTTACAGGACTTTGTAAAATATTTTTTTAATTTAGAGTAAAGACAGTTGAATAAGGCCTTGTTGACTCAAAAATACAAAGAGCTGCAAATAAATTTTTATTAGATTCTTTTATTTGAGCAGATGACAGATTCCTAAAGATTTATGGCAAGTAAATTAATGGTATAATGAAAGTAAATCTTTTTGCGATAGGGAGAGACTATATGACAAGTGAACATTTATCGAAACGTCTAGCTAAGGTTGCGGACTATGTTCCTCAGGGAGCACGATTGGCTGATATTGGTTCAGACCATGCCTACCTTGCTAGCTATTTAGTGGCAGCTGGCCGTGTAGAGGCTGCAGTTTGTGGGGAGGTTGCCGAGGGGCCTTACCAGTCGAGCTTGGCTACCGTTCAGGCGCGTGGCTTAGCCGATTGTATCCAAGTTCGCCTAGCCGATGGTTTAGCTGCTATTCAAGCAAGCGATCGGATAAGCTGCATTGTCATTGCAGGGATGGGCGGTTCATTGATTGTGGACATACTGGCAGCTGGCCTGGCCCAAGGGAAATTAGACCAAGGTCCGCGTTTGGTTCTCCAGCCCAATGTGGGAGAGGCGGAATTGCGGCGCTGGTTGGAAGCCAACCACTATCAGATTACGGCAGAGTATATTTTAGAAGAAAATCAAAAAATTTATGAAATTATTGTGGCTGATTATAGCGAAAGTGTTCCTTCTTTAAGTGAAGAGGCCCTCGTTTTTGGTCCCTTTACCAAGGCTTCTAATCCAGAAGTTTTCCATAAAAAACTCTACCGCCGACTGAAGCATGCGAAAGGTATTAACCAATCCTTAAGGCAATCGACAAACCAGGAGAAGCAGGCGAGTTTTAAACACTACCAAGAATTAATTGAAGAGCAGATCCGCATAATGGAGGAGGAGATTAAAGATGACTAAAGTAACTGTTAGAGATATCGTTCAAAAGTTTCAAAGTTTTGCCCCTGAGTCCCTAGCTTTGGGGAAAGATCCAGTGGGCTTGCATTTTGGTTTTTTGGACCAGGCAATTCACAAAGTACTTTTGACACTGGATGTGCGTCCAGAAGTGGTTGAGGAGGCAATTGCAAAGGATTGCGATATGATTCTCGCCCACCATCCGCCCATCTTTAAGGCGCCTAAACGGCTAACTGAAGATGATCCCCAGCAAGCCATGTATGCTGAGTTGGTTCGGCACGGTATTGCGGTTTATGCAGCCCATACCAACCTCGATGCGGCCTGGGGAGGTATGAACGACTGGCTGGCAGAGGCTTACGATATTGTAGATACCGAGGTCTTATACGGCTACCAGGAAGATAAAAATTACCGTATCAAGGTTTACCTGCCCCAAGAAAACTTAGCGGACTACCAGGCAGCTATCTTTGCGGCTGGCTACGGCCAGGTTGGCAACTATGACCAGGTTTCCTTTACTTCTAAGGGACAGGGGCATTTCCGGCCCTTGGACCAGGCTCAACCTTATATTGGTTCAGCTCAGGAAGAAACCTCTGTTGATGAAGTTGTCTTCTCTTTCCTGGTTAGCCAATCTGAGCTGTCAGCTGCTTTAGACCTAGCTCGCCAACTCCATCCTTATGAAGAAGCAGTGATTGATCTGCTTCCCTTAGCTAATAAGGGACAGACTCTAGGCATCGGCCGGGTTGGTCGATTGAAGACTCCTATGCCCTTTAGAGATTATGTAGACTTAGTGAAGGAGCGGACAGGAGTCGATGCCTTGCGGGCTGTGGTCTGGAATTGGGACCAAGAAGTGGAACGGGTGGCGGTGCTTGGTGGCTCTGGGGCTGATGAGTATCCCTATGCCATAGCCAAGGGTGCGGATGTTTATATTACCGCAGATGTTTCCTACCATACGGGGCATGATATGATAGCCAACCGCTTGAATGTGATTGACCCTGGCCACCATATGGAGTCTATCTGCAAGGATAAGTTGGCTCAAGTCCTAGCGGCTTGGATCGAAGAAGAAGATTGGTCCCTAGCTTATGCTAGCAGCCAATTAAATACGGATCCTTTTACTTTTGTTTACTAAGGAGGAAGTCAAATGACTGAAGAAATCTCTTACCAAAATATTATCGATCGTTTTGTTCGTTATGCCAAGATTAATACCCGTTCAGATGAAAGTTGTGCGGATCAAATCCCTTCTACGGAAAGACAGGTCGTTTTTCTCAAAGACTTAGCGGAAGAGTTGAAGGAGCTCGGCCTATCAGATGTGGCATATCATAGCGATGATAGCTATGTGACGGCCTTGCTGCCAAGCAATGATCCTGACCATACTTACCCTGTGATTGCCTTCTTTGCCCATGTGGATACAGCTGACTTCAACGCCGAGAACATCCAACCACAAGTGGTGAAAGATTATGATGGGGGCGTCATTCCCCTAGGCAACAGCTCTTATAGCCTGGACCCAGAAGTTTTTCCTAGCTTAAAGAACTACCTTGGTGAGACCTTGATCACTACCGATGGGACCACTCTTTTGGGAGCTGATGACAAGGCAGGACTTGTGGAAATTATTGAAGCAGCCCTCTATTTGATGGCGCATCCAGAAATTAAGCACGGCGATATTAAATTAGCCTTTGGACCCGACGAAGAAATCGGCATGGGAGCTACACGCTTCAATGTGGAACGTTTGGCTGCCGACTTCGCCTATACCATGGATGGGGGACCGCTTGGCGAATTACAATATGAAACCTTTAATGGGGCTAGCGCTCAATTGCACTTCTCTGGTAAAAATGTCCATCCTGGAACAGCCAAGGACCAGATGATTAATGCCCTACAAGTTGCGATGGACTTCCACGCGGCCCTACCTGAAGAGGCTCGCCCAGAAAAAACAGAAGGTCGGGAAGGCTTTTACCACCTCTTATCCTTGTCGGGAACGGTCGAAGAAGCTGAGGCCGCCTATATTATCCGCGACCATGACCCTGAGGCTTTTGAAGCTAAGAAAGATAAAATCTTGGCCCTAGAAAAAGATTTCAACAATCGTTTTGATCAAGAAGTCGTTAAGGTTGATCTGGCGGACCAATATTATAATATGGGCAGCATCCTGGCTGAAGATATGCGGCCTGTCCATCTCGCAGAGAAGGCCTTTGAGGCTGTGGGAATCGAAGCGGATATTGAAGCGGTTCGTGGGGGAACAGATGGCTCTATCCTGACTTATCGCGGCCTGCCTACGCCAAATATTTTTGCTGGCGGAGAGAATATGCATGGGCGCTATGAATATGTGTCGGTGCAAACCATGGAGAAAGCCATTCAAGTGATCTTAGCCATTGTTTCTTTAGCTAAAGACTATGACCAATTAAGTAAGGAGGTTTAGCATGACCTTGCATTTCCTGCGTATGACCGATACTTATTCTGATAAGTCGGCGGTCTATGCGGATATTGTGGCTGACTTAAGGAACCATCCCGACCGTCAAATCTTCTACCTGGTGCCTGACCATATGAAGTTCGATATGGAAGTCCAGGTCCTGGAAGCTATCCAAGGTCTGGCTAAGGGGGAAGAAGTAAGCGATGGGGCGAGTGGGATGATGCGGCTCCAGGTGATGAGCTTCGAACGTCTAGCCTGGCTTTTGCTCAAGGCAGACTGGCCCCATGACAAGCAAGCCCTGTCCTCTGTGGGGACCATGATGCTCTTGCGGAAGGTTCTCCATGATTTATTCGATGAGCTCAAACTTTACCGGGGCGAATTCAATAAAATTGGTTTTCTATCCGAACTGGCTGATCTTTTCCATGAATTGGAAATGGGGAATATCGATCCCGATTCTTTAGATGAAATCTTAGCCCAGGAAGATCCCCAGGTCTCCTCATTAAAAGCTCGCCAAGTGGATAAGCTAAAGGAATTAGCTATGATTTACCGCGCCTATGAGGCTGAGCAGGGGCGCTTTACTTTGGCTAGCCATGCCGTTTACCAAGCTCTCGATGAATATATCCGGTCAGAAGACATGAGCCAGGTGAGGGTGGTTATTGATGGCTTTTACCGCTTTACAGCGCGGCAGTTGCAGGTTATTGAGGCCTTCCTCCTTAAGGTCCCCAAGCTCGAAGTCATTCTGACAGCGGACCGGGCCTACCGCCAGTCGGGGCCAGCTTGGGATGATCTTTTTACCATTACAGGAGAGGCTTACCATCAAGTTTACGCTTTAGCCAAGAGCCATGATATTCCCGTGGCAGATGACCAGTTTGCGGGCCCCAATACAGCTTATGCGCCAGCTTTTGCTGGGCTGGATGAATACCTGCGTCAACGTAACCGTCAGGGGCAGCCCAATGAGCCTAAGGGAACAGCTGACTTAGCGAATCATCTAGAGATCTGGAAGTGTGAGTCGCCTTATGTAGAGAGCGAGCAGGTGGCCAATAAGATTTATCAATTGGTGGCTAGTGGCCATTACCGCTACAAAGATATCCAAATTCTGACGCGCGATGTGGACAAGTATCGCTATCAAATCCTGCCCTATTTAGAACAGAATGAAATCCTTTATTTTATTGACAATGCCGAAAGTATGCAGCGGCATCCCTTGTCACGTTTCTTGGATAGCTTATACCGGATTTGGCGCTATAATTGGCGCTACCAGGATGTCTTTAACCTCTTGCGAAGTGAGCTCTTAATGCCGCTTGCTTACTTGGAGGCAGAGGACCGACAAAACGGTCAGAAGGCTTTTCGCCGGGTGGTAGACCAGACTGAGAATGTGGTTCTCAAGAATGGCTATGAGGGCCGGAGATTTTGGCAGTCCGACTATGAGTGGTCCTACTTAGAGCTGGATGACCAGGGGCAAAAGATTGCCCGAGAGGCTGATCAAGTGATTGAAGAAGAGGCTAATCGCTTGAAAAATTTCCTCTTTAACAGTCTGGATCCGCTTTTTAAGACTTGGGAATCTTCCTTACCAACAAAGGAGGCTCTAACGACTTTCTACCGCACTTTGGAAAGATTGGGAATCCCTCAACAAATTCTAAATTGGCGTGATGATCTGATTGATGCGGGGGATTTGGAACTGGCCCGCCATCATGAGCAAGCCTGGCAAGAGTTTGTCCAGATTTTGGATGAATATGTCTTACTTTTTGCTGAGGAAGACTTTTCGGTGGAGCTCTTCTTTGACCTCATCCAGGTAGCTTTCCGCGAGGCGAAGTACAGTATTGTGCCGCCTAGCCTAGATAGTGTGAGCATCTCAGGCTTGGATAGCCAGCGTTCAAGTGCTAAGCCGGTAACTTTTGTCCTGGGGCTAACCCGGCAAAGTCTGCCCCGTCAATATGAGAACCACAGCCTCTTCAGTGATGAAGACCGCGATTTGATTAGCCAGGGCTTGACGGACCTGCAATCGCTAGCTGCCTCGACCCGACAAAAGACGGTGAATGAAGCTTTCATTGCTTACAAGACTTTTTTAGCGGCCTACAATAAACTCTATATCAGTTATCCCTATAATGAGTTAGGGGAGAAGACTTCGAATATTTCGCCTTTCTTAGACCAAGTGCGCCAAGCTTATGGCTTGGAAGAGAAGCTCCATAGTTCGCAAAACTTAGTGCTCCAGGCCCATGAAGAGGTTCACCTGGGCAATTGGCGCAGCCAAGTTCACCACCTGGCCAGCAAGCTCTCCCTGGCTAAGATGCGCCGTGAGCAACTGCCGGCTAGCTACGCCTCCCTCTACCAACAAGTTAAGGCCCTCCGCCAGACCCATCCAGAGATTAAGAAGGTCTTAGCGGGTCTTGATTATAGTAACCAGGTCAAAAACTTGCCTGCTGAGTTGGCCCAAGCCCTCTATGGTCAACCCTTGTTTACTTCTGTTTCGCAGTTGGAACTTTTTAATAAGGATCCCTTCTCTTATTACCTGGTCTACGGTTTACGACTAAGGGAAAGGGAGCGGATGCAGCTCGATCCCATTCAGACCGGGAACTACTATCATGGCCTCCTCCAGGCTTTCTTTGACCGTGTGCTAAAGGACCAGATCGCGATAGAAGATTTAAGTGTCGACCGAGTTTATAGCTTGTTGAAAGATTTGGTGTACCAAGCCCTCGAAGATGAGGCCAATACCATTTTTACAACCAGTGCGCGTTTTAGCTGGATGAACCACTCGCTCAACCGGACGCTCTACCAAGTGATCCAACAAATCATTCGCCAACAGCGGGTAACTAAGCCGCGGATTCGGGCGAATGAATTATCTTTTGGTTTAGCGGGTAATTCCCAGAACAACCTGCCGGCTTATGAGCTTAGCCTAACTGAGGGACAGTCAGTCTTCTTGCGGGGCCGAATCGACCGCTTAGATACTTGGCAGTATGAAGGGATCGACTACCTGCAAGTGGTGGACTATAAATCGTCTAAGCAGTCTTACCAATTCCGGCATATCTATGAAGGCCTCTCCCTTCAACTCTTTGCCTATGCCCAAGTAGCTTTAAGGGCTGACCAAGGAGGAGAGGGGGCAGAAGTTTTTGGCACCTTCCACCAGCTTGTGTCTGACCAAGTCCGTCCCATCAATAAAGAAGCCGATTTTCAAGGGACAGCCTTAGAAACCATGCCTAAAAATTATCAATTAACGGGCTATTATTTGGCTGATCTGGACCTGCTTCAAGCGATCGATCCGACAACCGATGAAAAAGAGAGCTCACTCAGCTATCCTTATAAATGGAATAAAAATTTTGTCCTAAAGAAAGATGCTTACGGCTTAAACCGCCAGGAATGGACCTGGCTCTTAGACTTTGTTGATGACAAGATCCGTCAGACCGCTCAAGCTATCCTAGAAGGCGAGATTGCACTGGCTCCCTTGCGCCAGGATAAGGAAAGTCTCTATATTCCGTCCCTCCAGTACCCACTGAATGCGATTGCCTGTTTTGATCCAGTTGATGGGGGCAACCGCTACCGGGATTGGGGCTTGACAGCTAATGACCGCCAGACTTTTTTCCAAGAAATCCAGCAAGCACTTGAAGAGAAAGGAGCTTTAGATGATGAAAGATCCTAAGCGTCTGACCGAGCTGCCCTTGCAGAGCGAAGGGAACCAGCAGACGCCCGAACAATGGCAGGCTACCTACCAGGAGGGGGATAATCTATTGGTTGCAGCCTCTGCCGGGTCAGGGAAGACCCGGGTTTTAGTGGAACGCATCCTCCAAAAATTAAAACGTGGCTATCAGCTGCTCGACTTCCTCGTGGTAACCTTTACAGAATTAGCAGCCAGCGAAATGAAGGACCGGATTGAAGCAGAACTCAAGATGGCTATTAACCAAGCCACGGATGAAGACCTGCGCCGCCACTTAACCGTACAAATAGGCCAGGTCAGTCAGGCTCATATTTCTACTATCGATGCTTTCTGCCGGCAAGTTATCCAGCGCTTCTATTATTTAATCGAGATGGATCCTAACTACCGCCTGGTGACGGATGTGACGGAGAATTTTTTGATTAAAGATGAAGTTTGGCAGCGGCTGAAGGAGGAGCGCTTAGCGAGCAATGATGAGGCTTATCTCTTAGTTGCCGAGAATTTCAGTGATGGCCGGCGCGATGACGGCATTGACCAGTTGATCTTTGACCTCTATGACAAGGCCCGATCCCACGCTGACCCCAAGGCTTGGCTAGAGTCATTGTTGGCTTATTACCATACGGCTGACTCCTATGACCAATCGCCCCTCTTCCAGGAAGCTGTGAAACCCGAGATCCACCGGCAATTAGCTGACATCAAGGCGCGTTTGATCCGTATTGATAATGACTTGCCCCGCTACTTAGCGCCTGGTTTTGAGAAAATGTCGGAAGCTGGTCTGCAATTACAAATTAAACAGGTGTCTGGCCTAGTCGAGGGCTTAGACCAGATGACCTACCAAGACTTATTTGAAAGCTTCCAATCTCGTCCTTGGCCCAGTCTGCCCCGTCGAAGTAAGAAAGACTTTGAAGATGATGATGAGATCTATGCTTTGAGCGCAAACTACAAGGAACGAATTGACCAGGTTAAAGCGGATTATGAGAAATTGCAGGCCGACTGGTTGGCTTTTTCCGACCAGAGTCAAAAATGGATGCTCGACCAGTCTGGAAACTTGGCCCAAGCTTTAGTTGAAACTGTCATTGCCTTCATCGATGCCATGGCAGCCTACCGTGACCAGGAAAATGTCTTAGACTTTGCGGAAATCGAACTGCGCGCTTATGCGATTTTGACTTCTGATGGCGGTGAGAATGAGGCACGCGCATACTACCAAGAACGCTTTTCTGAAATTATGGTCGATGAGTACCAGGATGTGAACGAACTCCAGGATGCGATCTTGACCACTATGTCCCGCCAAGGCTATGACAATAATATGTTCATGGTGGGTGATGTCAAGCAGAGCATCTACCGCTTCCGTTTCGCTGAACCCGGGCTCTTTGTCGGGAAGTACAAGGCTTATGCGGAGGGGAAAGGGGGTCAGCGGATCGATCTGTTGAAGAATTTCCGTAGCCGCCATGATGTTCTGCACCTAACAAATTATGTCTTTAGGCAGTTGATGGCGGATGATATTGGCCAGGTCCTTTATGATGACCAGGCTCAACTGATTACGGGCTATACAGCTTATCCAGACCAGGCCCAGATGATTCCTGAATTGTTAATTTTTGATAGTCAAGACCTGGACCAGGTCGAAGATGACTTAGAGGATAGTGATGCTGGCCAGGCAGAATTGATCGCCCAACGCATCCAAACCATGATCGAATCGGGCTTTCCCATCTATGACAAGGCCTCAGGGGAAGAGCGTCCCATCCGCTATGATGATATCGTCATCCTCAGCCCAACGCGCAAGCACCACTTACAGGTAGAAGAAGTCTTTAAGCGCTATCAAATTCCTCTGGCCCTGGATAAGTTGACCAATTACTTTAAGCGGACAGAGATTATGATTATGGTCAACCTGCTTAAGATTATTGACAATCCCTACCAAGATATTCCCTTAGTTTCTGTTCTCCGTTCGGCTATTGTGGGCTTGGATGAAGTCGACCTGGCTAAGATCCGCCTCGTTGATAAGTCCGTCCATTACTATGAGGCTCTTTTAGCTTATATGGAGACCGCCGACCGCCGGACAAGCTTGTTTAAGAAGGTCCAGCATTTTATGGCATCCTTGGAGGCTTGGCGGCAATACTCCCGCCAGCAAGCGATCGCTGCTTTGATTTGGCGGATCTACCAGGATACGGCCTTTCTGTCTTATGTGGCTGCCATGCCCAATGGTATCCAGCGGCAGAGTAACCTGCACGGCTTTTACAAGCAAGCCGAACAATTTGAAGCCAAGCAATTTAGGGGGCTCTTCCAATTTATCCGCTTTATCGAGATGATCTATGAGCGGGATAATGACTTGGAAAGTCCTCAATTGGTCGATCCAGACCAGAATGTTGTCCAATTGATGACCGTCCATGCCAGTAAGGGTCTGGAATTCCCAGTCGTCTTCTACTTGAACTTGTCCAAGGGCTTTAACCGCCAGGATTTTCAAGCTAATGTCATTGTCAATGATAAAGTGGGCCTTGGCCTCAAGGTTAATGACCGCCAAGAGCAAATCTCTTACACCAGTGCCTTGCATAAAATGGCTGGCCTAGAAGCTAAAGAAGAGAGCCTGGCAGAAGAAATGCGGAAATTGTATGTGGCCTTTACCCGGGCTGAACAAAAATTAATCTTAGTGGCCAGTGTGGATGATGGGGAGAAGGTCTTGGCGAGCTGGACCCATCCGGCAGTGGGTGAAGAACGCCTGGCCAAGAGCTATCGCTTAGGAGCCAGGAGCCCTTTGGATTGGATCGGTCCGGCTATTGTCCGTCATCCGGATGTACAGAAGGATTTTAGGGGAAGTATAGAGGGTGCCGAGTCATTAGAGCCAAAAGATCCTTTCCATATCAAGTTAGCTTTTGTGAATGGTGAAGATTTAGTGAGAGACCGCGACCACTTTCTCCATGGGGGGCGTGAAAGAGAGAGGAATTCAGATGAACAGGCTAGGGCTGATCAGGTCTTATTAGTTCCTGAGGCAGACTACCACTACCCCTATCATCTGGCCACGCAAACTGCTAGCTACCAATCGGTGAGTGAGCTCAAACGTCTCTTGCAGGAACCACTCGACCATGAATTAGCAGTATGGGAAGATGGCCAAGTCCGTCCTCGAAAGCCTGCCCGCCGTTATGTGAATCCGGACTGGGAGCGGCCTCATTTTATCCAAACGGAAGAGCTGGCTGACCCCCGTGCGATTGGATCAGCGGCCCACTTGCTTATGCAGTGGCTACCCCTCGACCAGTCGCCCAGTGCCCAGGCTTTTGAAGCCCTCTTTGACCACTTGGTAGACCAAGGGGCCCTAGAAGCTTCCCTTAAGGCAGAGCTTGATTTTGACCGCTTGGCTGCTTTCTATGAAACGGATACTGGTCGCTGGCTGCTCAGCAAAAAAGACCAGCTATACCGTGAAAAGAGCTTCTCACTTCTGATGCCGGCTAAGGAGATCTTCTACGACCTGGAAGCTTCGGACAAGCTGCTCATCCACGGGACCATCGATGGCTTCGTCGTTTTAGAAGATTCACTGGTACTCTATGATTTCAAGACGGACCGTTTGTCCTATCTTTCCATGGACCAGCAAGCAGAACGCTTTGCGGAACGCTATCAGGTGCAAATGGATATCTATGCAAGAGCCCTAGAGAATATCTACCAGAAGCCTGTCCAAGACAAGTGGATCATTGCCTTAGAAAATTTAAAGACATTTTCTTTAAAATAGACTTGTCTTCATGAAAGATTATGTGCTATAATAGTCTTGTTGTTATTTATAGCACATGCGGGTGTAGTTTAGTGGTAAAACAGTAGCTTCCCAAGCTATCGTCGCGAGTTCGATTCTCGTCACCCGCTTAATAAGACCCATTCAAGTGAGGAAGTTTTCCTCACTTTTTTTCATAAGAGGAGGCTTTTGATGAAATATTATGCGGTGCGTAAGGGCCGGAAACCTGGTATTTATCGGTCTTGGGCAGAGTGCCAGGACCAAGTTTCTGGCTATCCGAATGCTGAATTCAAATCCTTTAAAGACAAGGCTGAGGCCGAGGCTTTCTTGGGGAAGGCTTCAAGTTATCAGCCCCGTAGAGCTGAGATGGAAGCCTATGTCGATGGCTCTTACCAGCCAAAGATCAAGACTTATGGTTACGGTGGTGTGATCCTCTACCAGGGCCAGGAATTGACCTATAAGGGCGGAGGCAAAAAAGCAGAGCTCCTTAAGATGCGGAATGTCTCAGGGGAAATGATTGCTGCTATGAAGGCAGTCGTCTATGCCCTCGACCAAGGAGTGGGCCACTTAGCTATCTACTATGACTATGCTGGAATTGAGAAATGGGCGACTGGGGACTGGCAAGCTAAGAATGCTTATACCCAAGCCTATCGTGACTTTATGCAAGAGAAGGGCAAGCAGGTCCAGATTCACTTCCATAAAGTTGCTGCCCACACTGGTAACCGCTATAATGAATGGGCAGACCAGCTGGCTAAAGCGGGTAGCCAGAAGGTCCAAGAAGATTGAAAGGAGCCTTAAGATGTGGATTGCTTGCTTAATTATTGTCTTGAGCCTAGTCCTTGACCAAGTCGTTAAGGGGTGGACCGTGAGTCACTTGGCCCTACTCGAGAGCCAGCCTCTCATTCCTCAAGTGTTATCGCTCCAGTACATCCAAAATCGCGGAGCAGCTTGGGGCATGTTGGAAGGGCAGATGGGCTTCTTCTTTGTCATCACCCTTGTGGTCGTGGCTGTCCTAGCCTATACCCTTTATAAAGAGAGAAATCAGGCCTTTTTGTTGCGTCTAGCTCTCAGTCTAATGATCGGTGGGGCGCTAGGTAACTTTATTGACCGCATGAGACTCGGTTATGTGGTGGATATGTTCCGTTTAGACATTATTGATTTTCCTATTTTCAATGTGGCGGATATTTGTTTGACCCTAGGCGTCTTTTTGTGCTTAATTTACTTATTATTTTTTGAGGGGGATGACCATGCTAAGCATTCATGATAAGTGGACGGTGGACCAAGACCAGGGGCGCTTAGACCGCTACCTGGCTGAAATTTACCCCCAACATAGCCGCAGTGAAATTAAGACTTGGATTCAAGAGCCTGCAGTCAAGGTGAACCAAGGAGTCGTTAAGGCTTCCTATAAGGTTGAAGCTGGGGATGTCATTAGTGTGGACCTAGACCAGGAAGACCAGGTACTCCATATAGAAGCAGAAGCCATCGATTTGGACATTATTTATGAAGATGATGCCTTCTTGGTGGTCAATAAGACCCAGGGGCAGGTTGTCCATCCTTCGCCTGGCCATGAAGGGGGCACCCTGGTCAATGCCTTGGTCTACCATTGCGACCACTTATCGGACTGCGGGGAAAGTTTCCGCCCCGGAATTGTCCACCGTATTGATAAGGACACGAGTGGGCTCTTAGTGGTCGCTAAGACCAACCAGGCCCACCAAGCACTGACCCAGCAAATTCAAGATAAGACACTGAAACGGGAGTACCTGGCCCTCGTTTACGGGCAAATCTTTGAACAATCTGGAACAATTGACGCTGGAATCCGCCGCCATCCCGTTCACCGCACCCGCTTTGAAGTTTCAGAAGAGGGGCGGCCGGCCCGGACCCATTTCCAGCTCTTACACCAGTATGGTGGATATAGTCTCCTGGCCTTAGTTTTGGAAACGGGACGCACCCATCAAATCCGCGTTCATTTAGACTTTATTGGTCATCCCGTCGTAGACGACCCCTTATATGCCAAGGGCCACCAGCAAGATTTTTTCGATGATAAAGGCCAGCTCCTCCACGCCCACCGCTTGACTCTCAAGCATCCTGTGACGGGGGAAGAAATGTGCTTTGAAGCGGATTTGCCCGACCACTTCCAAAATATTTTAGGAGCTATTTAAGCACTAAATTCATTTTACAAGAGCCGGGATCTTTAGTAGAATGATTGAGTATAAGCTTTGCAGAGAGGAGAGAAGCCAGATGACAACAGGAATTTGGATTTTAATTGTAATTTTAGCCTTAGTTGCTGGGATTGCTATCGGCATTTATATTGCACGTCGCACGATGGACAGCTATTTTGAGAAGAATTCACCTATCTCAGAAGATATGATCCGTCAAATGATGGCATCCATGGGACAAAAGCCTTCTGAAAAACGAGTGCGCCAAATTATGAATTCAATGAAAACAAGCCATAAAAAATAAACATAGTCCGCTTGCCAGCTTTTGTCTCTGTCCTCTATAAGGGCATCCTAGCTGACAAGTGGGTGTTTTTTAATTAAAGGGGGCCGGTCGCTGATGTACCGTTTTTTTGTGATTTTGATTCGTTGGCTGTTGCGTGTGGTGAACGGTAAGCCGCATTATGAATTCCATCCCGACTATTCGGCCGATGAAACCTATGTTGTGGTGAGCCCACACCGTTCCTTACTGGATCCACCGGTGATTGCGGCCGCCTTGTATCCAGATACGGTTTTCTTTTTAGCAAAAAAGGAACTCTTTGATATTCCGGTCTTTGGTTGGTTGATCCGCAAGGCGGGCATGATTCCGATCGACCGGTCCAAACCAGGTCGGGCTGCGATGAAAGAATGCTTAAAAGAATTGAAGGCAGGCCACAATATTGGGATCTTTCCCACCGGCTCCCGTTATTCTGCAAAAATCAAGCCCGGGGCCTCCATGATGGCTGGCATGAGTAAGAAACGACTCTTGCCGGTCGTTTACCAGGGGCCTTTAGAAGTCAAGGGGCTCTTTAGCCGGAAAGCAGAAAATCGGGTGAAGGTTCGGGTCGGCGCCCCTATCGACTTGCCAGATAAGAAACGTTTAAAGGATGAAGATCTAGAGACCTTAGATAAGGCCATTGCGACAGCTTTTGAAGTTACAGACGCCGCCCTTGATCCGACCTATCACTATGACATCGAGGGGGCCCAGGCCAAGCATAAGCAGAAGAATAAATAAAAGTAAGAGGCTGGGACTTAGTTTTCGGTCTCTTTTACTTTATCCTGCTATTCTCAGGATAGCGCCATGAAATTCTATTTGTGTTATAATGTATTAATAGGAATAGAGTTTGGGGGAATGAGCATGAAGTGGAGTATTCCGACAAAAACCATAGCAGAAGGACGTAAACTCTCTGATGAGGGACGGGTGACTAAGGTCTATCCGGTAGAAGCAGAGAATGTTTGGCGCGCAGAAGTGATTGATGACCAGAAATATTATGTCATCCTCGATGGTTCGGGTAAAGAAGAAGATATTTGCCAGTGTGATGAATGGTTCAAGAAGCATTTTTGTGTCCACACTGTAGCCGTTGAGCTCTTCTTACAAGACCATTCAGTAGTCCGGGCGATGAAATTTAGCCAGCGTCCCTTGTTCTACTATCCAGCAGACCTTTACGACGAGAGCGAGACCTGTGAGCAAGTCTATCAGGAATTTTACCAACATTTTATTGAAGAAGAGACGGCTGATTATTTTGGGCCTCTATTGGTTGAAATCGAACTTTATGATGAACAAAACATACCCTTTAGCCAGGATAATGATAGCCTCTTCTACTTGCGACTGCGGCTAGGGATTGATACGAGCTATTATGTGAACGACCTGGAGGCTTTCTTTCAAGCCTTGGTCAGTGGGGGAAGCTTCAACTTGCAGAACCATAATAATGACCAGGTCTGCTTGCGCCAGGAATGCTTTGATCCAGATATGTACGCCTTCTTGAATAGTCTAGCTGAGGATTTTTTACGGCATAAGCACTGGGAGAATACGATCGCCCATGTTCCTTCGACCAAGAAGAACCAGCAGCGCCTCTATCTCAATGAGGAGGAATTAATCGCCTTACTCAAGACTGATCTGATTAAACATGTCTTTATTGCTAATCAGGAGCTTGAGGATTTTAGCCTGATCGAAAATGACCGGCCCATCCTCTATAATATTGCCTATGATGGTGAAATTTATCGTTTGACCCAGCTTCAAGAGGCTAAGTGGTATCGTTTTTACGGTTTAATTTTTAATGGGGAAGACTTTTACCATATTGGGGGCGATGATAAGTATTTCGATGCTATGTCGATTATCCAGGATAACTTTGTCTTAAATCGTTTTAAATTAGACTTTAAGCCGGAAGAAATGAAAAATTTCTTTTCCCTCTTTGGCCGCCTATTGCTGGAACACAGTCTGGTAAAGAATGTCACTGTGCTGGACTTCGCCCCTCTTCTAGATCTAGACTGCCAGCTTGAAATTAGGGCCAGCCAGGGACGGCTAGAACTGGCCCTGACCTTCCACTATGGCGACTACATGCTCTCCGATGATCCGATTGAAACGGACCTACCTGAAGACAAAACCCTTTTACGCCAGCTAGCAGATGAATTGGACGCTGAAGCCTTCTTACGTGCTTATGGTTTTACTAAAGAAAATTATTATTACTGTAAAGACTACGGGTCGATTGACCAGATGATGAGGGACTTGCAGCGTTTTGAACAATATCTGCCTGAAGATTGGAAGATTAGCTATACCAAGAACTTGGAGAGCTGGCAGTCCAATGATATTGAGGTTGAAGTGGTGACTGAGCAGAATAAGCAACACCGCTTCCTGACCATTGATTTTGAAACGGATGATATCAATGAGCATGAGATTGACCGGATTATTGAACGGCTACAAGCTAATGAACGCTTCATGCAATTAGAGGATGGCCGGATTATTAATGTGAACCAGGTCTTTACGGAAGACCAGAACCGCATGCTCAAACAATTGAAACAGCAGAATAAGCAGTGGAAGAATGGGGACCCGATCCCAATCTATCAGAGCTTGCTCTTTGCGGACCTCTTGAACAGTCAGGCGGACTTTGAAGCCTTCTATGAGGATATCATGCATCCAGACCAGGAGGACTACCGACCCAATCCACGACTGAAGACCGAGCTTTCCGACTACCAACAATATGCGGTTCAGTGGTTCAAGGTTTTAGCCAAGTACCAATTAGGTGGTCTGCTTGCTGATGAAATGGGATTAGGGAAGACCGTTCAAACCATCGCCTTCTTACTGGATTACTTGGAAGAACATCCTTCGGGCCAGGTCCTCATTGTTGCGCCAGCTTCGGTACTCTATAACTGGTACCATGAACTTGACCGCTTTGCTCCGAGCTTGGAAGCTGTAGTGATCGATGGTTCTGCTGAGGAAAGGGAACAAATGCGTGAGGAAGGCCAAGGGAAGATTTGGATCTCATCTTATTCTTCCTACCGCAATGACCAAGTAGCCTACCAGGACTACTTCTTCGATGTTTTAATCTTGGATGAAGCCCAAGCCCTGAAGAACAATCGAACCGTTCTCTACCAATCCTTTATGCAGCAAAAGTCTGGCTTGCGGATTGCCTTGTCTGGGACACCGCTTGAAAATAACCTGCAAGAATTCTGGTCCCTCATGCAAATTATCCTGCCCGGACTCCTGCCTGCTCGACGCGATTACCAGCAATTATCGGTTGACCAGATCCGTAAGCGGGTCCAACCCTTCGTTCTCAGACGGACTAAGGCGGATGTTTCCCTGGAATTACCAGAAAAACGGAGTTCCGACCGCTATGCTGGGATGACAGCCGAACAGAAAAATATTTACCTGGCTTATCTTAAGGACATCCAAGAACAATTGGCAGAAGGCAACTTCGACAGTGGGCGAACACGGATGGAAATGCTGGCGGCGATTACACGCTTGCGGCAAATTTGTTGCCATCCCCGTTTAATTGACCCTGACTCTGAAGCAGGTTCTGGGAAGTTTGACTACTACCGCAACTTATTGGACCGGGTCCTCCAAGATGACAAGCGCGTCTTAGTCTTCTCCCAATTCACCTCCATGCTGGATATCTTGGAAGAAGATTTAAAGGCTGAAGGGGTGACCTATTTCCGCATTGACGGTCAAACCAAGAAGGGGGACCGACAAAGTCAAGTTGACGCCTTCAACCATGGTGAAGGCTCAGTCTTCCTCATTTCCTTACGGGCAGGCGGTGTTGGGATAAACCTGACGGGTGCGGATACAGTCTTCCTCTATGACCTCTGGTGGAATCCTTCGATTGAGGAACAAGCCATTGGTCGGGCCCACCGGATTGGTCAAAAGAAGAATGTTCAAGTCTACCGGATGATCACCGAGGGAACGATTGAACAACGGATTGCTGAGCTGCAAGAAGAAAAACGTAATCTCTTTGAACAGCTCTTCGATGAAGAAGCCAAAGATTCCGACCGCCTTTCTATGGAAGACTTGAAGTATATTTTAGACTATGAAGAGAAATAGAAAAGGGACTTGCCTTCAAATTCGTCATGTGCTATAATCTTCTAGTGCCTTTAGAGCATGAAATGTCACACCCTATGGATTGGAACGCATGGTGCTCATTGAGAGTTGCGTTCAATTGAAGTAGGGGCGGAATAAAACCAAATAGGAGGAATTTTTAATGGCAGTTGTAAGTATGAAACAATTATTAGAAGCAGGGGTTCACTTCGGACACCAAACACGTCGCTGGAACCCAAAAATGGACCGTTACATCTTTACAGAACGTAATGGCATCTACATCATCGATTTACAACAAACAGTTAAATTAATCGATGAAGCCTACAACTATGTACGCGATCTTGCAGCAAATGATGGGGTCGTTCTCTTCGTAGGGACTAAGAAACAAGCCCAACAATCAATTGAAGATGAAGCAACTCGCTGCGGTCAATACTATGTTAACCATCGTTGGTTAGGTGGGACTTTGACTAACTGGGAAACCATCCAAAAACGTGTACGCCGCATGAAAGATATTGACCGTATGGAAGAAGACGGCACTTTCGATGTGCTACCTAAGAAAGAAGTTCTTGAACTCGAAAAAGAACGTGAAAAATTACAAAATAACTTGGGCGGTATCGCTGACATGCCGCGTATTCCAGACGTGATGTTTGTGGTAGACCCTCGTAAAGAACACATTGCAATCAAGGAAGCACACAAGTTAAATATTCCTGTGATCGCTATGGTTGATACCAACTGCGACCCAGATGAAGTAGACTATGTGATTCCTTCAAACGATGACGCTATCCGTGCGGTTAAATTAATTAGCCAAACGATTGCGGAAGCTGTCATTGAAGGACGTCAAGGCCTTGACGAAGAAGAAGCCGCTGAAGAAGCAGCTGTATCAAACGAAGACCTTGAAGCTGTTGCAGCTAAGATGCAAGGTGAAGAAGAAGCTGACCAAGACTAATTCAGTCTCGACTTTGGACTGTAAATCTTGCAGTCTTTAGCAAAATAGAGTAAAATTAGTTTGGAGTATAGAGCTATCTTGTAAGGACGATAAAGCTGTGAGTAGGCTGTACTTATGAGATAGCTCTTTTTAAAAAGATGACAATCAATCGAGGAGGATTTATAGATGGCAATTACTGCAAAACAAGTTAAAGAATTACGTGATCGAACAGGCGTTGGGATGATGGACGCTAAGAAGGCCCTCCAAGAAGTAGATGGCGATATGGACAAGGCTATCGACTACTTGCGTGAAACAGGCCAAGCTAAAGCTGCGAAAAAGGCAGGCCGTATTGCTGCTGAAGGTTTAGCTAAAGTTCTGGTTAAGGGCAATGACGCAGTGATCGTTGAATTAAACGCTGAAACTGACTTCGTTGCTAAGAACGAAAAATTCCAAAACATGTTGAATGCAATTGCTGAAGCCCTATTAGAAGCAAAACCTAGCTCATTAGAAGATGCAATGACTAGCGTACAAGTTGATGGAACCCAACTTGATGAATACATGAGCCAAATGATTTCCGTTATTGGTGAAAACTTAAACCTACGTCGCTTTACTATCTTTTCTAAAACAGATGGCCAATACTTCGGTCAATACTCTCACTTAGGGGGTAAGATTGCTGTTTTAGTTACAGTTGACGGTGGCGATGAAGAAGTTGCAAGCAATGTTGCGATGCACATCGGCGGGATCAACCCACAATACATCGATGAAAATTCTGTCCCTGAAGAAGTGGTTGAACACGAACGTGAAGTTCTTACCGAACAATCACTTAACGAAGGCAAACCAGAAAAAATTGTTCACAAGATGGTTGAAGGACGTCTCCGTAAATTCTTCTCAGAAATCTGCTTAGTGGACCAAGACTACCTATTAGATGGTGACCAAACAGTGGGTCAATACCTCAGCTCTAAGGCTGCTTCAGTTGTTGACTTCCGTCGCTATGAAGTTGGCGAAGGCATTGAAAAACAAGAAGAAGACTTTGCCGCTGAAGTTCAAAGTCAAATGGGTAAATAATTAGATGTAATTCACCGTTTCGACGGTAGCAGATGGGTTGGGATTTCTTTTCCCAACCTTTTTCATAAGGAGATTGAAAATAAAATGGCAGAACCAATGTACAAGCGCGTGGTATTAAAGTTAAGTGGTGAAGCTTTGGCGGGAGATGATGGCTTTGGCATCAATCCTGCCGTGATGAAAAAAATTGCTAGTGAAATTAAAAGCGTCCATGAGCTAGGGGTTGAAATCGCTATTGTTGTCGGCGGTGGCAATATCTGGCGTGGAGTAACCGGTGAACAAATGGGCATGGACCGGGCCCAAGCCGACCATATGGGGATGCTGGCAACGATTATGAATGCCCTAGGACTCCAAGACTGTTTGCAGAATGTGGGCGTTCCTTCGCGGGTTCAAACTTCCATTGAAATGCGGGAAGTTGCTGAACCTTATATTCGGCTTCGTGCGATTCGTCACTTAGAGAAGGGGCGTGTGGTCATCTTTGCAGGGGGGACAGGGAATCCTTTCTTCTCGACAGATACTGCTTCGGCTCTGAGAGCAGCTGAGATTGAAGCCGATGTGATCTTGATGGCTAAAAACGGTGTGGATGGGGTCTATTCTGCTGACCCTCAAGTCGATACCGATGCTATCAAGTACACCGACTTAACCCACCTCGACGTGATAAATAAGAATTTACGGGTGATGGACTCCACTGCTTCAAGTTTGAGTATGGATAATGACATCCCACTTGTCGTCTTTAATTTAAATGAAGCCGGAAATATTCGCCGCGTTGTCATGGGCGAAGCAATTGGTACAACTGTAAAGGGGTAGAAATTATGGCAATCAATACATTAATCAAAGATACTGAAAAGCGTATGAAGAAGTCTGAAGAATCCTTGCGAGGGGAACTGGCTCGGATTCGAGCTGGAGTGGCCAACGCTAGCTTACTCTCAGGCATTGAAGTGGACTACTATGGGGCGCCAACACCGCTCCAATCCATTGCTTCAATTACCATCCCAGAGGCTCGGATGTTAGTGGTAACACCTTACGATAAATCCGCTTTGGAAAACATTGAACACGCTATCAATGCTTCAGATATTGGTATTGCGCCAACAAATGATGGGGATAAGATCCGCCTTGTTATCCCTGCCTTGACCACAGAGCGCCGCCAAGAGCTTTCTAAATTAGTGGGCAAGGACCTGGAAGACGCCAAGGTGGCTGTCCGTCATATCCGCCGTGATGCTATCGACACCATCAAAAAAGCGGAAAAAGACAGCGAAATTACGGAAGATGACCAACGTCGGATGGAAGAGGACGTGCAAAAGGTCACTGACCAAAGTATTGCACGTTTAGAAGATATCGCTAAAGAAAAAGAAGAAGAAATTCTCAATGGCTAGTTAGCTGTTGGAAAGAGTCTGGACCCGTCCAGGCTTTTTCTTTTTGAATTCTTTTAAGTAAATTTCACTTAAAAATCCAAGAATAATTTTTTTTGCTGTGAATCTATGGTAAGATAGACAAGATATAAGCGAGCAGCTTTTAATATTTTTTAGCAAAGGATGGATGATGAATGACACTGGCGAAAGCATTAAACCCAGAACTCCCGCTTCCCCAACACATTGCCATTATTATGGACGGTAATGGACGCTGGGCAGAAGAGCGGGGGCTGAAACGGACAGAGGGTCATAAAGAAGGACTCAATGCGCTCAAGCGGACCATTGTTGCGGCTGCTAAGTTAAAAATTAAAGTGCTGACAGTTTATGCCTTTTCAACAGAAAACTGGGTCCGACCTAAAAGAGAAGTTCAGTATCTGATGTCGCTTCCTCATTTGCTCAATCAGAAGGTGATGCCGGAATTAATCAAGAATAATGTCCGGGTCTGCCTAACGGGAAATCGTGAACATGTCCCCGACAAAACTTGGTCTTATATTGAATCAGCTGTTAAGAAGACAGCGGATAATGATGGCTTGATCTTAAACATTGCCTTTAATTATGGCTCGCGCTTGGAGATTGTTAAAGCTTGTCAGAGCTTAGCGAAAGAGGCGGCAGAAGGCCAGCTTGATCCAGTAGACATTGATGAAGAAAGCTTCAGCCAGCACCTACAAACGGCTTTCTTGGGCGACTTGCAAGATCCTGATCTATTAATCCGCTCGAGCGGGGAAATCCGCTTAAGCAATTACTTACTCTGGCAACTGGCCTATAGTGAATTTGTCTTTACAGATACCAAATGGCCAGACTTTGATGAAGATGTTTTCTATGCTTGCCTAGCTGAATTCCAACACCGTCAGCGTCGTTTCGGCAAAGTTTAAGAGAATAGGAGAGGCTTATGCGATTAAGAACTCTGACAGCTCTGGTGGCGCTGGCTATTTTTATTCCCTTACTGGTTATGGGAGGCAGTGCTTTTGAATTGTTGGTGATAGCCATAGCGGGTATCACCCTCTTTGAATTACTCAGCTTATTGGCTGTCAATTTTTTTACTGTAGAAAGTTTATTTGCTTATGTGTTGATGTATCTGGCCTTGCTTCCCCAGCACTATCTGGATTTCTTACCTGAGCAATTGGACCAGATGACCCTTTTTTATACGGGGGTCGTTATCTTTCTTTCCCTAATGGTCCATCGACCAGAGCGCTTGGATTTTAGTTTGATTGCTAAGATAACTTTGGCTGCTCTCTACGTGGGCCGGGGCTATCATTTTTTAATTTTGGGTCGAGAAATGGGCCTCCTAGCGATTCTTTTTGTCTTGGTGATCATCTGGTCCAATGATACTTTTGCCTATTTAACGGGTCGTGCCATTGGCCGTCGTCCCTTGGCACCCGCCATTTCACCCAATAAAACGATTGAAGGATCAATCGGGGGTATTGTTGGGGCCTTCTTGGTTTCTTTAATCTTTGACTATTTCTTTAATATTTACCAGCTCAGTTTCTTGGGTAATTTAATCTTGGTCATCCTCCTCTGTTTGGCTGGGCAGATGGGAGACTTGGTCGAGTCATCGATCAAAAGACAGTACCATGTCAAAGATTCAGGCAAGCTATTACCGGGGCACGGGGGTTTTTTGGACCGTTTTGATAACATCTTATTTGTCCTACCCATTTTTTACTTTTTGATGGCCTTCTTTTAAGTAGACTTAGCGAAGGGAGTTTTTTATGAAAACGATCATTACTTTCTTACTCATATTTTCAGTTATTGTCATTTTCCACGAATTTGGCCACTTCTTTTTTGCTAAACGGGCGGGGATTCTCGTGCGTGAATTTGCGATAGGGATGGGGCCTAAGCTCTACCAGTACCAGGGCGAGGAAACAACCTATACCCTCCGCCTCTTACCTATTGGGGGCTATGTCCGTATGGCGGGACTGGAGGAGATGGCGGACAGTGTGGAAGCGGGCATGCAGCTCTCTCTGACCTTTAATGAGGGGGGAAAAGTAACGGAACTCTCGCTAGCTGAGGATGACCTTGCTGCTGAAGCCTTGCCGGTTGAAGTGGTCTCTGCTGATTTAGACCGCGACCTAAGCCTTCAAGCTATTCCTTATGGGGAAAGAGAAGCTCAGACTTATTCTATTGACCGCCAAGCGGACTTTGTGGAAGCGGATGGGACCCGGCTAAAGATTGCCCCTTATGACCGGCAATTTCAATCTGCCTCTATTCCCCAACGCTTAATGACAAATTTTGCAGGGCCTATGAATAATTTCATTTTGGGAATCCTTGCTTTTACGGTTTTAGCCTTTGTCCAAGGGGGCGTGCCCTCATCTGAGGCTATTGTAGGTGAAGTTGTCGACGGTTCACCGGCCCAAACGGCTCATTTACAAACCGGCGATCAGATTCAGACCATTAATGGCCAGGAAGTCGCTTCCTTTGCGGACATGCAGGCCAAGGTTTCGAGTTCGGAAGGTAAGCCCTTGGAAGTGACCTATGAACGCCAGGGACAAGAAATGACGACTCAGCTCCAACCCAAAGAAGTGGACTATAACGGACAAAAAATCTACCAAATCGGCGTTGGTCGTTTTAAAGATAGTCGTTTCTTGGCTAAGCTAACTTATGGCTTTAAGGCGAGCTGGGCCATGATTACAGGGATTCTAACTACCCTAGTAGGAATGTTTAAGAATGGCTTTAACATCAACCAATTTGGTGGCCCGGTTTTTATGTACCAAGCGACTGGTGAAGTGGTCAACCAGGGATGGATTGCTATTATGTCTTGGACCGCTATGTTAAGCCTCAATTTAGGGGTGGTGAACCTCTTGCCGGTCCCAGCCTTGGATGGGGGGAAGATCCTCTTTAATATCATTGAAGCAATCCTAGGTCGCCCTGTTGACCAAAAAGTCGAAGGCATTATAAACTTGGCAGGAGCTGCTTTATTATTTATATTAATGATTGCCGTGACTTGGAATGATATTCAACGTCTATTTTAAACGTTTATATAAGATGGAGTGAGCAGCCGATAGAATTGGCTGACTTGCCTTGACTCGATTCGAGGGTAGGAGATGGAAGTAGTTGATGAGTGTAGCTTATCCTAGGACCAGGCACCTACCCTTCTTTATTTCAAGAAAGGAGCGTTCTTTTGGAAGAGAAGAAAGAAGCTTTTAACCGTTTGCTTAAGCAAATTAATTTTTCAGATTCCGATCCAAATTTTCAGGCGGGTTGGATTGACCATGTGACCGTCCATACCAAGTCTCGCCTTTATCAATTTACCCTAGCTTTTCCCAAGCATATAAAGGCTAGTCAATTTAAGGCCCTGGAAGAAGCTTTGCAAGTTGGCTTCCAGTCGATTGCTAAGGTTGACCTAGGTTTGACCTGCTCTAAGGCAGAGGACTGGGAGGCAGAGGAGGTTCTGGCTTATTGGCCCGTGGTAGTTGAACGCAGTCATATCTCTAATGGTCTCGCCCAACAGATTCTAACCCAACAATTGCCGACTTGGGAGGGGGGAAAGTTTATCTTAAGGGTGGACAACCCGCAAATTCAAGCCTTTTTAGAGACTAATTATTTAGAGGTAATCAAACAGAATTACTTTGTCCTTGGTTTTTCTAACCTTCGCTTTCAAGTGATTGTGGATGAAGCCACGGCCAATGACCGCCAAGCCCAGTTTGAAGCTCGCCAGGAACAATTGGAACGCGAACAGCAGGAACTGGCAAAGCAGGCCAGTGTTCGCCAGGCCAAGGAAGCTAAGGACAAACCCCGCCCTAGTAAATTAGCGATCGGGCGATCTGTTCCCGTAGATAAGCTCCAACCCATGCGCTCTTATGTAGAGGAACAATATGGGGCTGCCATGGAAGGGGTTATTTTCGAAAAAGAAGTCCGAGAATTGAAAACGGGCCGGCGGATTTTGAATTTGAAGTTCTCTGACTATACCTCGGCTTACTTGGTCACTATGTTCTCACGCAATGATGAGGATATTGCTGTCTTTGAAGGTCTAGAAGAAGGGATGTGGATTCGTGTCCAAGGGGAAATCCGGATGGACGACCGTTTTGCCCGCGATTATGTGCTGATGGGGCGTGACCTGGAAGTTATCAATAAGGAGGGGCGCAAGGACCAGGCGGAGGAAGGCAAGAAGCGGATTGAACTTCACCTTCATTCCAATATGTCAGCCTTAGACGCAACCAATACCATTTCAGACTTTGCCGCCCAAGCCAAGGCCTGGGGACAGCCCGCCATTGCTGTTACGGACCACGGCAATGTCCAAGCCTTCCCTGAGGCCAGTCAGGCTGCTAAGGCCAACGATATTGCCATGATCTACGGCTTAGAAGCTAATGTTGTGGATGACGGGGTACCGATTGCCTACAACCCTCAAGATGTAGACCTGAGCGAGGCCCATTATGTCGTTTTTGACGTGGAAACGACGGGCTTGTCTGCTGCCTATAATCATATTATTGAATTAGCGGCAGTCAAGATGTACAAGGGCAATGTCGAAGAGACCTTTGAGGAATTTATTAATCCAGGCTACCCCTTGCCTGCCCATATTATTGAACTAACTAAGATTACTGACGCCATGCTACAGGGGGCTAGGTCGGAAGAAGATGTGATGGCAGACTTTCAAAAATTCTGTGAAGGCTGCATCCTAGTCGCCCATAATGCTTCTTTCGATATGGGCTTTATCAACAAGGCCTACATCCGCCATGGCATGTCTGAGGCGGATAATCCTGTCATTGATACCCTGGAACTCTCGCGCTTCCTCCATCCTAATATGAAGTCCCATCGACTCAATACCTTAGCCAAGCATTATAATGTTTCCTTGGAGCAACACCACCGGGCGATCTATGACTCGGAAACAACCGGGGCCTTGGCTTGGATCTTTGTCAAAGAAGCGGCCAAAAACCATGATATCCACTCCCACAAGGATCTTAATCAGGATGTCGGCAAGGGGGATGCCTATAAGCACGGCCGTCCTTTCCATGTGACCATCTTGACTAAGAACCAAGCAGGGCTCAAAGACCTCTTCAAACTCGTCTCTGCTTCTAATGTGGATTATTTCTACCGGGTGCCCCGCCTGCCCCGCTCACTCTTAGCTGACCACCGGGAGAATCTCTTGCTCGGTTCGGCTTGTTCTTCGGGTGAATTCTTCGAAGCCGTGATGCAGAAGGGCAAGGAAGAAGCCAAGCGGGTGGCAGAATTCTATGATTACCTGGAAATTATGCCTAAGGGGGTCTACAAGCCTCTGATTGAAGATAATTTAATCCACGATGAGGCAGAGCTTGAAGAAATTATGAAAACCATTATTGAAATCGGCGAAGAGCTTGATAAACCAGTAGTAGCAACGGGGGATGTCCACTACCTAAATCCTCAAGACAAGCTCTACCGGGAAATTTTAATTAATTCGATTAAATCTAACCGTACCAAGTTTTTCCCCGAAGCTCACTTCCGGACGACAGACGAAATGCTCCACGACTTTGCCTTCTTAGGGGAAGATAAGGCCTATGAAATTGTGGTAGAAAATACCCACAAAATTTTTGACCAGATTGAATTTGTGGAGCCCCTTAAGGATAAACTCTATACCCCAAATATTGATGGGGCAGAAGATGAAATCCGGGAAACTTCCTACCGCGAGGCTCATGCCCTTTACGGAGAGGACTTGCCTGAAATTATCGAGAAGCGTCTAGAAAAAGAACTGACCTCGATTATTGGTAATGGTTTCTCAGTGGTTTACCTGATTTCTGAAAAATTAGTAAAAAAATCCAATTCAGACGGCTACATTGTTGGGAGTCGGGGGTCAGTGGGCTCTTCCTTTGTCGCTACCATGCTGGGAATTACCGAGGTTAACCCCTTGTCCCCCCACTATGTTTGCCCGAATTGTTTTTACAGCCACTTCTTTACGGATGGTAGTGTCGGCTCTGGATTTGACTTGCCAGACAAGGACTGTCCAGAGTGTGGACACGCCCTGAATAAAGATGGCCACGATATTCCATTTGAAACTTTCCTAGGCTTTGCGGGGGACAAGGTACCAGATATCGACTTGAACTTCTCGGGTGAATACCAGCCCCAGGCCCATAACTTCACCAAGGTCATGTTCGGGGAAGACCATGTCTACCGAGCAGGAACCATTTCTACAGTGGCTGATAAAACGGCTTATGGTTATGTCTTAGGCTATGACCAAGACCATAATTTGAACCTTAGAAAAACGGAAAAAGATTTTCTCGCTAAGCACACAACCGGGGTCAAACGGACCACTGGCCAGCACCCAGGGGGGATTATTGTTATTCCGGAATACATGGATGTCTATGACTTTACGCCAGTCCAATACCCTGCCGATGACTTGGATTCAGAATGGAAGACCACCCACTTTGACTTCCACTCCATCCATGATAATGTTTTGAAGCTCGATATTCTGGGCCATGATGATCCGACGGTTATTCGTAAGCTGCAAGACTTATCCAACATTGATCCAAAAGATATTCCCATGGATGATGATGATGTCTACAAGCTCTTCAATGGGACGGAGATCCTAGGTGTTAGTCCAGAAGATATCTTTTCCAAGACGGGGACACTGGGGATTCCTGAATTTGGGACCTCCTTTACCCGGTCGATGCTAGAAGCTACCCATCCCTCGACCTTTGCGGAACTTCTCCAAATCTCTGGACTCTCCCACGGGACAGATGTTTGGTTAGGTAATGCGGAAGTCTTAGTTAGAGAGAAGGGCATGCCACTGTCTGAAGTGATTGGTTGTCGGGACGACATCATGGTCTATCTCATCCACCAGGGGGTTCCTGAACGTGATTCTTTCCAAATTATGGAAAAGGTACGTAAGGGCAAGGGGCTGTCTGATGAACACAAGGCCATTATGAATGAGCACCAAGTTCCCCAGTGGTATATGGCGTCCTGTGAAAAAATTAAGTACATGTTCCCTAAAGCCCACGCAGCAGCTTATGTAATCAATGCTATCCGGGTGGCCTGGTTCAAGGTCCACCATCCCATTTGGTATTACTGTGCTTATCTCAGTGTCCGGGCTAATGACTTTGACCTCGTCGCGATGGCGAATGGCCTCCAGTCAACGAAGACAGCTCTCAAGGCGATCTATAGTAAAGGTAATGATGCGACGGTCAAAGACCATGCCGTCCAAGTCGTCTTAGAAATTGTCAATGAAATGTGGGAACGAGGCTTTAATTTTAAGATGGTTGACCTCTATAAGTCTGATGCCCAAGACTTTGTAATTGAAGGGGAAGATACCTTGATTGCCCCCTTTAGAGCCATTCCGGGCTTAGGGCTCAATGTGGCCAAACAAATTGTTAAGGCTCGCCAGGAGTCCGAATTCTTGTCCAAGGAAGACCTTAAGAAGCGGGGCAAGGTCTCCCAGTCGACGATCGACTTTATGTCTGAGCAGGGTATCTTAAATGGCTTGCCAGAAGAGAACCAACTTTCTCTCTTCTAGGGTTCAAGCAAGCGGATTGTTCGCTTTCTTTCAAATGGTTATGCTATGATAGTAACGTAGGTCTATTAATAAATGAAAAAGCCAATAATTGGCCTAGAATAAGAAACGTTAAGGAAAGGAGTTGTGACAGTGAATACAGGGAAAGAAATGCTTATGGTCATTGTAGACCGTGATACCAGTGATGAAGTGATCGAGGTAGCCCGGCAAGCCGGCGCTCAGGGAGCAACTGTGCTTCATGGCCGCGGCACGGGGCATGAGGACAAGCTATCGGCCTTCCATATCCATGTCGAACCACAAAAAGAATTGGTTATGATGGCAGTCGAAGCTGACCAAGTAGATGGTATCAGCCAAGCGATAGCTGAAGCCTTGGACTTTAACCAACCAGGGACTGGGATCCTTTTTAGTCTACCGATCAATGAAACGACTGGACTATATGAAGGATAAATTTGAAAGAAAAACATGAGAGAAAAAGGAGGACTTTATGGATGTTTTAATCGATAAGTTCAAAGAGGTAGCTTTTTCTGTCATTCCGCTAGTTGTTATTGTTTTATTAATATCAATGTTTGCTGTTAACGTACCTTCTACCATGATGATGAGTTTCGTCATTGGGGCAGTATTGATTTTAGTGGGATTGACCATCTTCCTCTTTGGCATTGAAATCGGGATGACGCCGATCGGCAACCACTTAGGAGCCCATGTGGCAGGAAGCCCCTCACGAATTGCCATTGCTGTTTTGAGTTTTATTATTGGTTTTGCGGTAACGATAGCAGAACCAGACTTACTAATTCTCGGCCAGCAAATTGAAAATGCAACTTCGGGTGTCTTGCCCGGTACAGTGACCGTAGTGGCTGTCTCTGTCGGAGTCGGTGTTATGATTGCCTTTGGGGTCTTCAGATTGTTGAAGAACTTTCCCTTGAAATATTTCTTCGCCATTGTTTATGCTTTGATTCTTATCTTGGCTATTTTTTCCGATAATTCGGCTATTGCTATGGGCTTTGATGCCTCAGGTGCAACGACAGGAGCTTTAACGACGCCCTTTATTTTGGCCTTATCGGGAGCTTTAGCAGCTAAAGCTGGGGGCAAACAAGCAGAAGAAAACTCCTTCGGT
Organism: Aerococcus sp. UMB7834; assembly: GCF_030215145.1. NCBI lineage: Bacteria > Bacillati > Bacillota > Bacilli > Lactobacillales > Aerococcaceae > Aerococcus > Aerococcus sp. UMB7834. The sequence continues at coordinate 145,752 of NZ_JASOLI010000006.1, forward strand.
CTAGTTGGGGCGATGTCAACTGGTCCTATTCTGGCGGTGCTTTTCTTAATCCTCTTTTCCCAAACGGACTTGCAGGCAGCTGAATCAACGGTGGAATATTCGAACAGTGTAATCGCCCCCATCCTTGCTGCAATCTGGCCGACTTTGAAAGAGTCCTTGATTGCCTTGGTTCCGATTGTTTTATTCTTTATCTTCATGAATTGGCGCTACTTTAAGTTGAAGGGCCAAGAACTCGGCGATATCTTTAAAGGGATTATCTATACAGTTGTTGGTTTGACCATTTTCTTAGTTGGCGTTAACCAAGGTTTTATGGATATGGGCCACTTCTTAGGCCAAGCCATTGCCGAAATGGGTGATTGGTGGCTGATCATTGCTGGCTTTACCCTAGGTATGGTGGTTGTTCTAGCTGAACCAGCTGTACACGTTCTGGGTGAGCAGGTGGAAGACATCACTGGGGGCCATATTCACAACAAAGTCCTGATGGGGGCCTTGTCTATCGGGGTTGCCCTAGCTGTAGGACTTTCTATGGTGAGAATTTTAAATAGTAATTTAGCTATCTGGCACTTCTTATTGCCAGGCTTTGGACTAGCTATCCTCTTATCCTTTATGGTACCGAATCTCTTTACGGGGATTGCCTTTGATGCGGGTGGGGTAGCTTCGGGCCCGATGACTGCTACCTTTATCTTGGCTTTTGCTCAGGGTGCAGCGGACTTCTTACCCAATGCCGATGCCCTGGATGCTTTCGGCGTCATAGCTTTTGTTGCTATGGTACCCGTGGTTATGGTAGAATTACTCGGCTTAGTCTTTAAGATTCAAACTAAGAAGACAGGAATTGAAGAATAGAAAGGGGTTGTCAACTAGCCTAATGGAAACCGTATTATTCTTAGCAGTCGTCAAGGCTGGGACCGCGAGCCAATTGATTAAAGCGGCTAAAGCAGTTGGGGCGCCAGGAGGCACAGTGATTCGTGCGGAAGGTACAATCAGCAGTCGCCTGGCCCATGCCCTCGGCTTTCACGATTCCAAACGCGAAGTCGTTTTGATTGCGGTGGATAAGTCCCTAGAAGGTCGCCTCCACCAAGAATTGAATGACAAATTGAAGCTCAATCGCAAAGGTAAGGGGGTCCTCTTCTCCTTTGATATTTCTAGCTTCCAGGGCAGTAAGCAGATTAACAGCCCATTTGATGAAAGCCAGGTAGAAGCTTCCGATAGCCAGCTGATGACGGTTATTGTTGACCGGCAGATGGGCGACCAAGTGGTAGAAGTTTCCCGTGAAGCCGGTGCCCGAGGTGCAACGATCCTGCACGGGCGTGGAACAGGTGTGCATGAGACGGGCAAGGTCTTTAACTTCCCGATTGAACTCGAAAAAGAGATCGTGGTTATGGTGATCCCAAGCGCTCTCGTTCAAGAAATTTCAGATAAAATTATTACTGAAACAGACTTATGCAAACCAGGGCGTGGGATTTTGTTCACTGTGCCAGTGAATTCCAAACGTGGACTCGTTCCGCCTAAGCCAGCAGACGAGGCGTCAAGTTAGCTTTAGTCTAAAAACATTGCTATTTGGCGCGCACCATGTTAAACTATAAGTGTAATTAAGGGACCAGTGAGGAGTGAGCGGGAACGCTCACTCTTTTTCATGAAATAGAAAGTGGGGGATTGTGTGGCAAGAGTCATTGATGAAGTCAGAACTTTAATCGAGCCGAAGTTAGAGGAACTCGCTTATGACTTGTTCGACATGGAATATACAAAAGAAGGAAAGAATTGGTATCTGCGTATCTATATCGATAAGCTTGGAGGGGTCACCATTGAAGACTGTGTGACCGTTTCAGAAGTTTTATCAGAAATTTTAGACCAAGCAGATCCTGATCCAATCCCTGGCGCTTATTATCTTGAAGTTTCATCACCCGGTGCCGAGCGTCCACTGAAGAATGAGGCGGATATCCAAGCTTCCATTGGCAAATGGGTCCACCTCAAGCTTTATCAAGCCTTTGAAGGTGCTAAGGAATGGGAAGGACGACTCCTCCAAGCGGATGAAGAAGCTTTTACCATAGAAGTTAAAGATAAGACGCGGCGGATTGAAAAGACGATTCCGCGTCAGCTTGTGGCCTTAATTCGTTTGGCCATTGAATTTTAATTGAGTTAAAGGGGATTAGAATGGGAAAAGAATTAATTCAAGCCTTTGAAACATTGGAAAACGAAAAAGGAATTTCAAAGGAAGTCATTATTGAAGCCTTGGAAGCAGCCCTTGTTTCTGCTTACAAGCGCAATTACAAACAAGCACAAAACGTGGAAGTCCACTTCGATGAGAAGAAGGGTGAAATCAAGGTCTATGCGGTTAAAGAAGTCGTCGACCTGGTGATGGACTCAACCCTGGAAGTTTCCTTGGAAGAGGCCCACGAACGGAATACCGCTTATGAGGTGGGGGATAAGATTCGCTTCGAGGTCACTCCTAAAGACTTCGGCCGGATCGCTGCCCAAACTGCCAAACAAGTGGTTACCCAACGGATCCGTGAGGCGGAACGCAATATCATCTATAATGAATTTATCGATTACGAAGATGATCTATTGACAGGGACTGTTGAGCGTCAAGACCGTCGCTATGTTTATATTAATCTAGGGAAGATCGAAGCTGCCTTAACACCAGAAGGTCAAATTCCAGGTGAACACTTTGAATCCCATGACCGCGTCCAAGTTTATGTGGAAAGGGTCGAAAATACGACTAAAGGACCTCAAATTTATGTTAGTCGCAGCCATCCTAATATGTTGAAGCGACTCTTTGAACAAGAAGTACCGGAAATTTATGATGGGACGGTTGAAATCAAGGCTATTGCCCGGGAAGCTGGAGACCGGTCCAAGATGGCTGTTTACTCCCATGACCCTAATGTGGACGCAGTGGGAACCTGCGTTGGCCCACGGGGTTCGCGGGTACAAACTATTGTGGATGAACTTCACGGTGAGAATATGGACATTGTGGAATGGACAGAAGATCCAGCCCAATTGATCAAGAATGCCCTGAATCCAGCAGAGGTTCTAGAAGTTCACTTCGTTCCTAATGAACGCTCTTGCGTGGTTGTTGTTCCTAACCACCACCTTTCTCTAGCGATTGGGAAACGGGGGCAAAATGCCCGCTTGGCGGCTAAACTGACCAACTATAAGATTGATATTAAGTCAGAAGAAGAATTCGATGCCTTCCAAGCTTCAGAAGACTATGAAGCGCTCTTCCATCCCGAGATGGTTGAAGAAGAAGTGCTGGCTGAGGAAGGCACTGCGCCTGCTGAACCAGCAGAAGATGATGAGCTTTTAGCGGTTGCGGATGAAGTAGAAGCTATTGAAGAAGAAGTAGCTGCTGAGGACCTAGATGACCAAGGCCTCCGTGCAGATGACATCGAAGAAGGCAATCTTGGTCCTGACCAAATGGAAGATGCGGTAGCTGATATCGAAAATGATAGCGAGACCTCTTATGACGACTTACAAGAGGACTTTGAAATTTAGGTCGAGCCAGTGACTTGAAGGAGGGACAGCCTTGAAAAAGAAAAAAATCCCCATGCGGAAATGTGTGGTCTCCAATGAACAGGTGCCTAAGAAGGACTTAGTGCGTGTGGTCCGAACACCTGAAAAGGAGGTCGCCATTGACCCCAGCGGTAAGATGAATGGCCGCGGTGCTTATGTGAGCTTAGATCCAGACCTCGTCCAAAAAGCCTGGGACAAACATCTTCTAGACCGCCATCTCAATGTCGATATTTCAGATGAATTCTACGAAGAATTGAAAGCCTACGTTGCTCACCAAAAGGCGCGTAAGGAATTATTCGAAAATGAAGAATTCTAAGTTAAACCGTCTGGGCCTAGCCCAAGTGGCCGGTAAATTGGAGAGTGGCGAAGACCAAGTGCTTAAGGCGATTCGTTCAGGCCAAGCTAAGTTGGTTTTTGTAGCCAGTGATGCTAGTTTACGCACGCAGAAAAAATTTAAAGATAAATGTTCATATTATAAGATACCTATTAACTTAGACCATGATACGCTAGCTATCAGCCAGGCACTGGGCAAGAAACGTTCGACTTGTGCCCTAACTGATTCTGGTTTTGCCAAGGCGTTTTTGGACTAAGCCTAATTAAAGTAAGTATAGGAGAGAAAAATATGAGTGCATAGATAAAGGGAAGGTGATGACATGTCAAAAAAACGTGTCTATGAGTACGCAAAAGAAAAGAACTTATCCAGTAAGGAAGTATTGAAGAAAGCCAAAGAAGCTGGGCTAGAATTCAAGAGCCATATGTCTTCAATGTCTGATGATCAAATTAAACAGCTTGACCAAGCCCTAGCGAAGAAGAAGGACCAGGACAAGCCTGCCCAGAATACGCAGAAGGCCAAGAAAAATAACACGAATAAAGCGAAAGCAAATGACCAAGACAAGAAGGGCAAAACAAAGAAAGATCAGGCAAAAGGAAATATGAGCAAAAACAAAAATAAGAAGAAAAATCAAAATAAACGGCAGCGTAACCAGAATAAAAACAACCACAAGCATCCAAACTACAACAAACGGAAGAAAATCCACCATGACCAACCCAAGAACAACAAGCCTAAGGAACTTCCAGAAAAAGTTGTCTTTACCGATGGGATGACAGTGGCTGAGCTAGCTAAGAAGATTAAACGCTCACCAGCTGACATCATTAAGAAACTCTTCATGATGGGGATCATGGCCACCCAAAACGAATCCCTAGAGCGTGATGCGATTGAACTCATCCTCGATGATTACGGCATTGAAGCAGAAGAAAAAGTAATTGTTGACCGCTCTGACTTTGACCATTACTTCGAAGAAGCTGCCAATGAAGAGGAAGACAAGCTGAAGAGCCGTCCCGCTGTTGTGACGATTATGGGTCACGTTGACCACGGGAAAACCACCTTATTGGATTACTTGCGTCAAGCTAATGTGGTTGAAGGTGAAGCTGGGGGCATTACCCAACATATTGGGGCCTACCAGGTCAAGGCCAATGATGAATTGATTACCTTCCTCGATACCCCAGGACACGCGGCCTTCACTACCATGCGGGCTCGTGGGGCAGACGTTACCGATATTGTTATCATCGTTGTAGCAGCTGATGATGGCGTGATGCCACAGACTGTGGAAGCCATCAACCATGCCAAGGCAGCCGATGTGCCAATCATTGTCGCTGTCAACAAGATCGATAAGCCAACTGCCAATCCTGACCGGGTGAAAAATGAATTAATGGAATATGGACTAGTCCCTGAAGAATGGGGCGGGGATACCATCTTTGTCAATATTTCTGCTAAATTTGGGGAAAATATTGATGAATTATTAGAAATGGTTCTGCTGATCTCTGAAGTAGAGGAATACAAGGCTAATCCAGATACCTATGCCATCGGATCAGTTATTGAAGCCCGATTAGATGCACACCGTGGAGCCATTGCAACGGTTCTGGTTCAAAACGGAACCCTCCATACTGGAGATGCCATTGTGGTTGGGGATACCTATGGCCGGGTTCGGACCATGGTCAATGACCAGGGCCGCCGCATCCATGACGCCAGACCATCTACCCCAGTCGAAATTACAGGTCTACAAAATGCCCCTTCAGCTGGTGACCGTTTCGTCGTCTTTGAAGATGAGAAGACTGCACGGACAGTTGGGGAAGAGCGTGCGTCTCGGGCCCAAGAAGAGCGCCGCCAAGCCCACACCAAGGTCACCTTGGATAATCTCTTTGATACCATTAAGGAAGGTCAAATGAAGACCGTTAATGTGATTATCAAGGCCGACGTCCAAGGCTCAGCTGAAGCTCTAGCAGGAAGCTTGAAGAAGATCGATGTGGAGGATGTGCGCGTTGACATTGTTCACAGTGCCGTGGGTGCAGTAAACGAGAGTGATGTGACACTCGCTTCTGCTTCTAACGCTATCATTATTGGCTTCAATGTGCGTCCAACCCCTCAAGCTAAGACCCAAGCCCAAGCTGAAGATGTTGAAATTCGTCTCCACAATGTCATCTATAACGCCATCCAAGAGATTGAAGACGCCATGACCGGCCTTCTTGATCCTGAATACGAAGAACAAGTAACAGGTGAAGTGGTTATCCGTGAAACCTACAAGGTATCTAAGGTAGGGACTATCGGCGGGGCCTATGTGACCAATGGTGTCATTCGCCGGTCCAGCAAGGTCCGCGTGATCCGCGATAATATTGTGGTTTACGATGGGGAATTAGCTTCCCTGCGCCGCTTTAAAGATGACGTCAAAGAAGTGAGCAAGGGCTTTGAATGCGGCTTAATGATCGAAAACTATAACGATATCAAAGTTGATGATATTATTGAACCTTATGAAATGGTTGAAATTAAACGTAAATAAGAGGTGAAAGATTATGGCTAAGTACCGTGTGGAACGCGTCGCCCAGGAAATCCTCCGGGAAGTCAATGACATCTTACAAAAACGTGTCAAGGACCCCCGGGTTGAAAACGTCACCATCACTGACGTTGATGTAACTGGCGACCTCCAACAAGCCACGGTTTACTATTCGACTCTAGATAAGTCCGAAAGTAAGCGAGAAGAAGTGCAAAAAGGCTTAGACAAGGCATCTGGCCTTATCCGAAGTGAAGTTGGCAAGCGCCTGCAAATTTATAAAACACCTGAATTAAGCTTTAAGCGCGATAGTTCGCTCGAATACGGTGAGCATATCGATGCCTTGTTGAATAAGATTAAAGCTGAAGACAAATAGAGAAAGACTCTATGGCCTAAATGGCAGAATAAAAAAGCAAGCAGGGGACTGGATTCCATCCAGTTCCTTGCTTGCTTTTTAACGTTTAAGCTTGGGCGAGCTGGTCGTAGAGTAATTGATAGGAGCGGCGTCGGGCTTCTTGGTCTGCTAGAGGCGTGTAGATCATGATTTCATCAAATTGATAGCGATCTTTTTCTTCAAGCAGAATGTCGCGTACTTCTTCGGCCGTCCCCTTGACGAAGATACGTTGTTTTTCTTGTTCTTGGATAAAGTGCTCGGCTTGAGGGGATAAGTTGATAGCCGCAGCTTCTTCGGCAGATAAGATGGGATTAAAGCGGTTCTGTGCCTGTTCGAAGCGGGCAATTTCCAAGGACTTGGCTTGGTAGTCCGCTTCTTCACGGCTGTCTGCTGCAACCACCATATAGGTCGACATGGTTTGTGGTTCTTGGTGGAAGGCACTAGGACGGAAGCTTTGCCGGTAGTGGGTGAAGATATCTTCCGGTGCCTTAACACCGAAGAATTTGGCAAAACTATAGCCCATCCCTAAACGTCCACTATGGTCGGCTGAGTTACCGCTTGAGCCTAGCATCCAGGCTTGGGGCAGGCTTTCAAGTCCCTGGGGCGAGGCTTTAATCCCTTGATAGAGAGGATCGGTCCGGTCTTCTTCACTGATGAATTGGAGGATGGTCGCTGTTTTTTGGTAGAGGTCATCCGGCCAGTGGGGATCACCTTGGCCCAGGGCATAGATGGCCTGACGTCCTCCGCCTGGTGCTCGGCCAATACCGAGGTCCACCCGGTCAGGAGCTAAGGTGGCTAATGATTTGAAGACTTCAGCAATCTTCAGAGGGGAATAGTGCATGATCATGGTCCCTCCCGTCCCCACACGGATTTGTTGGCTAGCAGCAGCCACATAGGCAGCAAGGATTTCTGGAGCGGAAGAACCGTGCGTACTAGAGCCATGGTGTTCAGCGTACCAGATCCGCTGGTAGCCGATTTGGTCGAGGTACTGGGCGAGTTGGATACTGTCGGCATAGGCTTGGCTTAAGTTTTTATCCTTGGGCCGGCTAATGAGATCGAGAGCAGATAATTTCATGTAAAGGCCTCCTTACTTTTTATTAGATTCTATCAGCTTATTTGGGGGAAAGCAAAAATTCCAGATTCCTTAGCAGATATCTTCAGCTTTCCAGGGGAATTTGTTATAATGACTGAGATACGGAGAAGGAGGATTGTTTATGGATGGGATTATTGCTTTATGGAAAGAAAAAGGCATGACCAGTCATGACTGCGTCTTTAAACTTAGAAAAATACTAAAGACTAAAAAAGTGGGACACACAGGAACTCTCGACCCCAATGTCGATGGGGTCTTGCCTATCTGCATCGGTAAGGCGACTAAGCTGGTTGATTTCATGATGGATAAAGATAAGGTCTATCGCGGTGAAATTTGTCTCGGTTTCGCTACGGATACCCAGGACTTGGATGGCCAAGTGGTAGCTGAAAGTTTTCTGGATAGGCCACTTACTGACGAGGAATTAGCTGAAGGTTTGAGCTCGCTAGAAGGTTGGATTGACCAGGTGCCACCGATGTACTCAGCGGTCAAGGTAAAGGGACGCCGCCTCTATGACTATGCGCGTGCAGGAGAGACAGTTGAGCGGCCTAAGCGCAAGGCCCGGGTCGATTATTTTGCGCAGACAGGCCCCATGACTTACAATAAAGATAAAGGACGTTTGACTTTTCCATTTGAAGTCAAGTGCGGCAAGGGGACCTATATTCGGACCCTTGCGACGGATCTTGGCACTTATTTCGGTCAAGAAGCGACGATGACCCAACTGACTCGGATAGCTTCGACCCCCTTTAAAGCCAGTGATTGTTACCGTCTTGAAGAGGTTAAAGCGATGGTGGAAGCTGGCGACCAGTCCTTCCTCCATCCCCTTGATGAGCTCTTGGACCAATATCCGATTTGGCAAGTTCCTGACCATTTAAAGAAATTAGTGGCCAATGGGGCAGTTCTGAACCAAGAAAATCTACCTACTGAATTGGCTGACAAGCTACCCGTGCGAGCCTATATCGACGGTCAGCTCAAAGCACTCTATGGCCAGCATCCAGACTTATCGGAACAAATGAAACCATTAAAAATGTTTTAGTGAGGGATTCTATGCAGACAATTAAATTACACCATCCATTCTCTAATGACCAAGTTCTAAAAGGGCCTATTGTGCTAGCACTAGGTTTCTTTGATGGGGTCCACCGGGGCCACCAGCGGGTCTTAGCGGCCGCTCGGCGTGAAGCCAGTAAACGCCGCCTCCCCTTAGTTGCTATGACTTTTGACATGGCGCCGAGCATCATGTATCAAGAACTCAAGCCGACTGAGGTGAAATATTTAACCACGGTTGAGGCTAAAGAGCGGCTAATGGCCCACCATGGCGTGGACTATCTCTACCTTGTCCAGTACACCAGTCAATTTGCCTACCAAACGCCCCAAGAATTCGTTGACCACTACATGGCTGGCTTGAATGCCGCCGTTGTGGTGGCTGGTTTTGACTATACTTATGGCAAGAAGGATATTGCCAATATGCAGACCCTACCGGATTATGCCAAGGGACGCTTTGAGATCCTTGAAGTGCCTGAACTCGCCTTCCAAAACAAAAAGATAGGTAGTAGGCGGATCAAAGCCCTTCTTGAAGAAGGCCAACTTGGAGCGGCCAACCAGGCTCTGGGCCACCCTTACTTCTTCAAGGGCACAGTTATCCATGGCGAGAAGCGGGGCCGGACCCTGGGCTATCCCACGGCGAATTTAAGCTTTAGCGAGGAAGTCTTAGTCCCTGCCGTTGGGGTCTACGCTGTGGAATGTGAGCTCAACCACCATCTCTACCGGGGAATGGCTTCGATTGGTTACAATGTGACTTTCGGTGACAATCGCGAACAGACGGTGGAAATTAACTTGCTAGATTTTGAAGAAGAGATCTATGGAGAAACCATGACCGTCTTTTGGCATGCTTATTTAAGGCCTGAATTAAAGTTTGACTCGGCAGAAGCCTTAGTGGACCAGCTCCACCAGGATGCCCTGGATACACAGGCTTATTTCGACCAAGAGGGCTTAGAAGAAATGAATGAGGGATAAGCTTGGCACAATCGATTTATATCCACATTCCTTTCTGTAATCATATCTGCTATTATTGCGACTTTAACAAGGTCTTTATCGAAAACCAGCCAGTGGATGACTATATCTCTGCCTTGGGACGCGAATACCGGGCCTTTGCTCAAGAATTAGGTCAGGAAAAGATTGAAACCATTTATGTGGGAGGCGGGACGCCTTCCAGCCTCAATGAGGCCCAGATTGCAGATGTCTTTCAGTCTCTCTATCCTTTGATTGACTTGAGTCCAGAAGCCGAGATTTCTTTTGAAATCAATCCCAATGATATTACGGCTGACAAGTTAGCTATGCTTAAAGCACAAGGGGTTAACCGCCTGAGTATCGGGGTTCAGACCTTTAACAATGAACTCTTACGAAAGATTGGCCGCAAACACACGGCTGAAGAAGCTGTTGCCGGTATCCGCTTGGCCCAAGAGATGGGCTTTGATAACCTTTCTATGGATTTGATTTTTGCCTTACCTAAGCAAACTTTGGCTGATTTTGAAGATTCTTTACACCAGGCTCTAAAGCTGGACCTACCCCATTATTCCATTTATTCTCTGATCTTAGAGAAGAAGACGGTCTTCTATAATTTGATGCGCCAGGGCAAACTTCCCTTGCCTAGCCAGGATTTGGAAGCTGAGATGTTCCAAGTGGCTATTGATGCTATGGAGGGTGCAGGCCGCCGCCATTATGAAATTTCTAATTATGGACTTCCCGGCTATGAATCCCGGCACAACTTGGCCTATTGGGACAATGCCGAGTATTTTGGTTTTGGGGCAGGGGCCCATGGCTACTTGAAGGGTTGGCGCTACCAAAATCATGGCCCTATCCAGCACTATCTCGAAGCTGTGGCTGACCGAGGCCATGCTATCCTTAGAAAGCAAGAATTATCCTTAGAACAGCGGATAGAAGAAGAGATGTTCCTGGGCTTAAGAGAAGCAGGAGGGGTTTCTCGGGGCCGCTTTAAGGCGGATTTTGGTATCGACCTCTACGACTTATACCAGGATGCCATCGACCAGCTCTTAGACCAGGGCTTGATAATCTTCGATGAGGACCATATCGCCTTAAGCCACCATGGCCTCTTCCTCGGCAACGAGGTCTTCCAGGCCTTCCTCCTCTCCGATGAGACCGACTAGGGCAATTAAAATGAAAAGCATCCCAGATTCTCTTTGACAGAGGTCTGGGATGCTTTTGCTATTAACTAAATTTCTTGCTTACTGGCTTGGACATTAATCGGCCGCTGGTCGTTTAAGAGGGGATCGTCGGGACTGAGTGCGGCTTTTTGGCGCTTGCCAGAGATCCAGTAGAGGACGAAAATAGCGGCTGTAATAATGAAACCTACAATATAGGTTGTTGTTGATAGGGACATTCTAAAGCCGATTGGTTCGGTCAAGATATAAACCACTACTGCCAGTAACATGAAGAGGCTTGGAATCAGGGTGATTAAGTAATTGCGACTCTTGAGATAGAGGTAGCGGGTAGATACAAGAAGTGAAATTACAGCGGTCACTTGGTTGGCCCAGTTAAAGTAACGCCAGAGCACTTGGAAGTCCACGAAGGTGAGGACAAAGGAAATGGCGTAGAGGGGTAGGGTGATCGCTAGGATCTTTTTCATCGTATCTTGCTTAATGTTCAGGTAGTCAGCTAGGATAGCGCGCAGACTGCGGAAGGCAGAAAGTCCTGAAGAAAGCGGGAGGACGATAACTCCCATGATGGCTAGGGTACCGAAGATACTACCAAGCAGAAGGTAAGAAACCTCATTAACGACAACAGATGGTGTACCTGATGCAATCATTTCACTTAGGGTCTTACCGTCGAATAAGGTGAGGGAAGCCGCTAGCCAAATCATGGCAATGACTCCTTCAGCGATCATCATCCCATAGAAGGTATACCGGCCCTCGCGTTCATTGGTCATCGTCCGAGAAACCATGGGGGCCTGGGTGGCGTGGAAGCCGGATAGGGCCCCACAGGAGATGGTGAAGAACATACCCGGGAAGATGGCTAATTTATCTGGGTGGAAGTTCTGCAAGGTAGCCAGGCTTAATTCAGGCATAGAGGCATGGTCGACCATAAGTAAGCGCAGGCCAATTGCAGCTGTCGAAATGATTAGGATAGCGCCAAACCAGGGATAGACCTTACCCAAGGCCTTATCAATAGGCAGGATGGTCGAAATCAGGTAGTAGATAAAGATAGCAATCACAATACCGATCAATGGGACGCCAGCGGGTAGGATTAATTTAATTAGGCTGGCGGGGGACATGACAAAGACCGTCCCGACCAGGAGAAGTAAGAGCATGGCGAAAATATTAACTACATGCTTGACAATATTTCCGAGATAACGTCCTGTCAATTCGGGTAGGTGAGCCCCATTATTACGCAGGGAAATCATCCCGATCATATAGTCATGGACAGCTCCCGCAAAGATGCAGCCAATGATAATCCAAAGATAGGCTACAGGACCGTAGAGGGCACCCATAATTGGGCCAAAAATTGGACCCGTTCCGGCAATATTGAGCAATTCAATAATGGCATTCTTTTGTTTAGACATGGGAACAAAGTCTAAGTTATCGCGGAGGGCCTCAGCCGGTGTTGTCCGGTTGGGTTCAATCTGGAAGTTCCGCTCGACAAAGCGCCCGTAAACAAAATAGCCAAGGATCAAGAGGGCAATGCCGCCTAAAAATGTAAACATATAAAGTGCTCCTTTCTTATGTAATCGCTTTATATGTTGTTAGGATAGCATATTTTAAAGTTTTTTTAATCTTTTTGCCGCGAAATGACTAGGGAGACGCTTAAATTAACTAAATGCGCCAGTGAAATGCGGGCGCTTGTGATCGATTTTTTAGGACTTAAAAACCCAACTTATCGCGGAAAATTTTTGTATAGGACCGACTGACTGGAACCTTGAGCTGGTCTAGGCTGAGCATATAAGTTTGGTTGAAATAGGGTTCGATCCGTTTGATGGCAGATAAGCGGACGATATAAGAGCGGTGGACTTGGAGGAAATCTTGATCAGCTAGCTTTTCTGCAAAGCTTTTAAGGGTCTCTGAACTATTGTAAGCCTGAGCACTTGTGTAAAGAAGGGTATTGCCTGCTTCTGCTACAATGGCTTGGATGTCCGCTTGGTCGAGCAGGACAATGGCCTCTCCTTCCTGGACCGGAAAACGTTTGGGACTGGCTTCTGAACCAGCTTGCGGCTGCTTGACGAGGTGTTCAATCTTTTGGATGCACTGCTCGACACGGTCTTCTTCGAAGGGTTTCATGATATAATCCACGGCATTCAAGTTGAAGGCATCCAGGGCATATTCCTGGTAGGCCGTCGCAAAGACCACTAGAGGGGGTTTGGGCATCTGCCGGATGACATCGGCAATTTTAAGGCCTGTCTCGCCTACTAACTGTACATCTAAAAAGACCAGGTCGATCTTCTGGCTTAAGAGCACTGTTAGGGCCTCTTCGACGCTAGCCGCTTCTTCAATTTGCCAGTCTTTGCGTTGGTTATGGATGAGGTATTGGAGCTCGTCACGGGCTAGGGGTTCATCATCAACAAGTAAAAGATGCATTAGTCATTCTTCCTTTCAATTGGGATAAGGCAGCTCACTCGGGTGCCTGCCTGGGAGGTCTCGATGTCGAACTGAGCCTGGTCATTGTAGAGAGTTTTTAGACGCTGGCGAATATTGTTGAGGGCCGTCCCGTTCCCCTTACTTGGAATGCTTTCATTATTAAAGATCGCCGCTAATTTATCCTCCCCTATGCCAGAACCATTGTCGCTGACACTTAAGGCCAGCTCTTGGTCTTGGACCTGTACCCTGATGGTCAGAGCCTGGTCGTTCTTGTTTGCCTTATTTTCAAAGGCGTGCTGGATAGCGTTCTCAACCAACATTTGGAGGACAAAAGGAGGAATTAAGAGATCCAGGCTCGCCGGATCGATTACTTTTGAGATTTGATAGCGGTCAGGGAAACGCGCTTGGATAATCGAGAGATAGGCTTGGATGTGTTCCAATTCTTGGCTGATGCTAATTTTTTCATTGCGGGCTCCATTCAGGTTGGCTCGGAAATAGTGGCTCAATTCAATCAGGAGTTGTCGGGCGCGGTTGGGATCTAAGCGCACTAAGGAACTGATGGTGTTCATGGCATTGAAGAAGAAGTGGGGGTTGACCTGGGCTTGGAGCGACTTAATTTCGGCATCCTTCAAAAGCCGGGTGTTTTGGTCAGCAATTTTTAATTCGTATTGCATGGAGAGGATCTGGGAAAGCCCAAGGAGGATTTCTTCGATCAAGGGATTGGGTTCCGCATGGCTATTGAATTCTAGGATAAAAAGGCTGTGCAAGTCTTCCTTGACGAAGATGGGCAGGGAGAGGTAATCGCCGACTCGGATGAGCTGTCCAGCCTTGGCTTGGCCCTGGTAGGCTTGCCAAAAATCGCTGATTTGGTCACGGCTGAGGGCGAGTGACTTGGGATAGGCGTAGAGCTGGCTTTTGGGGCTATAGACGGCGATGGCTTGAAGGTCGAAGCTCTCATAGAGTTTAAGTGAAATGATCTCCGCGCTCTCTTGGGTCATTTGACTGGAGAAGTAGGGCAGGATCTTTTGAGTCACCAGGAAAATATCCTTGGTCTGGGAAATCTTTGCCCACTCTAAATCGCGCAAGCTCTGCTGGATAACGCTCAAAAAAAGCCAGACCCCTAGCCCATCCGTTACTAGCATAGGTAGAGCGATAAGTTGGAGGAGGGATTGGGCTTCCTGGCTAGAAGGAGAGAGGAGGGCAATGAGGGACAATTGGATTAGCTCCAAGCCCATGAGCGAAAGAGCAGCCTGGCGGACTTGGATAGCCTTGAGCGAACTGGGAAAAAACTGACCTAGATAGGCTGCTGCTAAGCCGATACAGAGGGAGGATGTCACATAGATATATGCCGTATCCCCACCTTGGAGCCAGCGGATTAAAGCCGATAGACCAGCAATGGGCAAGCTCAGGGCAAAGCCACCAACCAGACCTGCGATACCGATAATAACGACCCGGAAGTTAGCAATAGCAGAGCCCGCCTGGATGGACCAGGTATGAACGGGAACAATCTCCCTTGAAGCGAGGATTTCAATCCCAGAAATATTGGCAAAGACCGTAAAGGCAGCGAAGACGACCAATAAGACCAGGTAGTCTTTTTTTGATTGACGGTTGACCAGAGCCTCCTTGAAGCGGGGAATATAGAGGAGGGCGTAGGCGAGAAGAACCATCAAGCCGGCCCGCTCCATCAACAGCATAAAAAGTTCAAGCATTTAATGAGCCTCTCTTCATGAAAAATAGTTGGGGTTTAGCAATTATATACACTATTGATCGATTTTATTTAGCTATTGCTAAGTTTAACAGATTCTCCCAAAAGCGACTAGAGGCTGAAGATTGCCTCTTACAATTTTTAATTTTATCACTATAATAAGGATAAAGCGTTTTATTAGAAAGGAATGATTAGATGATAAGAAAAAGATGGCGATTGCTTCTCCTGGTCTCCTTGCTCTTCTTATTAGGAGCCTGCCAGGGACAGAAGGGCCAACAGAAGGTATTAATTGGTTCTAAGGCTTCGGATGCTGAAATCTGGCGCTATATTGCTAAGTCGGATGCAGCTCAGGAGGCTGGTTTTGAAATTGAGGTTAAAGATTTTGTCGAAGGTCCAGTTCTCAATACAGCGACGGCTGAAGGGGAGGTTGATGTCAATGCCTTCCAGAATTTTGCCTACATGAATAGCTTCAACCAAGAACAAGGCGACTCCCTTGTAGCTCTGGGATCGACTTATTTTGAACCCATGGGCCTGTATTCCGCTAACTTGGACAAGTTGGAAGACCTGGACCAAGGGGCTCATATCGGCTTAGCAGACTATCCTTCTGACCAGTCCCGGGCCTTGCTCTTGCTTCAGGCAGCGGGCTTAATTGAGTTAAGTGATGAAGAGAAGAGCCTCTACAGTGTGGATGATATCCAGGCCAACCCCAAACAATTAAATTTTGACGTGATGAATGAGAATACCCTACCACGCAGCTTGACTGACCTAGATGCGGCCTGCATCGGCAACACGATTGCGATGGAAGCAGGCTTGGATCTAGAAGAGGATACGATCTATAAAGAAAGTGTCAATGACGATACTCTGGGCAGCGTCAATATCCTTGCGGTTGCCAAGGACCATCCCAATAAAGAAGCCCTTAAAAAACTTCTCGACCTCTACTATTCGGAGGATGTTCAAAATTTTGTTAAGGAAAAATTTAAAGGGACCAAACAGCCGGTTAAATTAGACCAGGAAGAAATTAAAGCAGCCAGTCAATACGAGAAGTAAGAGGCATTAACCAAAAGTCATGTTCAATTTGTTCATGACTTTTTTATTTAAAATGGACATCCCTAAGCTTATGAAACTAGGGCTTTTTTAGCCTAAGTAGATAGTTTAGATCTTTGGTCCAGTGCACATATATTTTCTCTTGTTAAAAGATCAAAAAAATGTTTGACTATTGTTGACATTAATTTCTGAACATGATATATTATATGTGTTAGCAGTTGAAGTCGCCAAGTGCTAAAGAGGTGAGAACATGTTAACAGAAAGACAAATGCTGATCTTGCAGGCAGTGATCGATGCTCATGCGTCCCTTGCTGAGCCTGTGGGGTCCAAGGCCTTAGCTGATGACCCCCATATTAATGCAAGTTCGGCGACTATCCGTAATGAGATGAGTTATTTGGAGAAGCTTGGCTTGTTAACGAAGATGCATTCCTCTTCAGGACGAGTGCCGACTGAATCAGGCTACCGCTATTATATCAATTATATTTTGCCCCGTTACGGGGGACTAATTGATCGCGGTTTAAGTCGAGACCAGGCTGAGCGGGTTGAAGAGATTTTTGCTTCGCCCTATACCCAGTTGGCAGATATAATTGCTCGGTCAACTGAGGCGATGGCTGAACTGACAAGTTACGTTGCTATCGCCTTGGGTCCTCAAGTAACCCACCATCGCTTAGCTGCCTTTCGGATTGTTGGCATGACACCACACAAGGCAATGGCGATTCTCATTACTGACCAAGAAGCTGTTGAAAATCAAGTCTTCACGATTCCTGAAGGATTGGACGAAGGCGCGCTTGACCAGCTTGTTCATTTGGTGAATGAAGAGCTGGTGGGACTGCCACTCTATGAAGTTGTCCTGCGTTTGCGCCAAGACTATATCCACTATTTGGATCGTTCAGTCCAACATTTACTTGAGAAAGAGTTACTCATTCAAAGCTTGCTGATGAAATTAAATGAAGAGAGGCTCAATATTCAAGGCACGGATAAGTTTTATCAAACATTATCGAAGAAAGACGAGATTGACCAAATCTTAAATCTTAATGCCTTATTGAGCGACCAAGATGTGGTCACCCAGCTAATCGAGGAACCCCAAACCGGTATTCAGATTCGCATCGGCAAGGAATTAGAAGATAAACGGCTCAAGCATATGAGTTTAATGACTTCAACAATTGGTGAAGAAGATCCTGCTAATCAAATTACATTTGCGATTCTCGGTCCAGAAACCATGTCTTACTTGCAGGTTGCCCAGCTTTTTAATGGGATGCGATCTGCCATTCGCAGGTATTTGGATGAGAGCAATGAATTAAGACAAAATTAAAAAGGAGGCTTTACTCAAGTGTCAGATCAGGAAAAAGATTTCGAAAGAGAAGAAGAAAAAGAGAAAGTTTCTAATGAAGAAGTCGACGAACAAACTGAAACAAATGAAGAAAATATAGAAAAAGAAGAAAGTCAAGCAGATCCGGTGGCTGAATTGGAAGATAAGATCGCGCAAAAAGATGATCAAATTTTACGTTTATCTGCTGAAATCAAAAATATCCAGCGCCGGAATGCTAACGAAAGACAAGATGCGGCCAAGTATCGGTCACAAAATTTGGCCCAAGCCATTCTTCCTTCCCTAGATAATTTGGAACGCGCCTTGGCTATTGAAGCTGATGACGAAGCGTCCAATAATCTGAAGAAGGGGGTTGAGATGGTCCACCAAAGCTTGCTTCAAGCCTTGAAGGCAGAAGGAGTTGAGGTGATCGATCCAGTCGGTGAAGCCTTTGACCCGAACTTCCACCAATCCGTTTCTTCTGTGCCTGCTGAAGAAGGTCAAGAAGCAGAAGAAATTGTTGAAGTTTACCAAAAAGGTTATGTCTTAAAGGACCGCGTCTTAAGACCTGCAATGGTTATCATTGCACAATAAAAAAAGACTAATGTTCACGCTATAGAGCGAATAATCGAAGAAAAGGAGATTTTACATTATGGCAAAAATTATTGGTATTGACTTAGGAACTACAAACTCAGCTGTCGCAGTACTTGAAGGTGGCGAACCTAAGATTATTCCAAACCCAGAAGGTAACCGGACGACACCATCTGTTGTATCCTTTAAAGATGGGGAATCATCTGTCGGTGAAGTAGCCAAACGTCAAATGGTTACCAACCCTAATTCGGTTGCATCCATCAAACGTCACATGGGTGAATCGGGTTACAAGGTTCACTTAAATGATAAGGATTATACCCCTGAAGAAATCTCTGCCATGATTCTTCAATACTTGAAGAAATATGCAGAAGACTACCTCGGCGAAACGGTAAGCAATGCCGTGATTACCGTTCCTGCTTACTTTAACGATGCCCAACGTCAAGCAACTAAAGACGCTGGTCAAATCGCAGGTTTGAAGGTTGACCGGATTGTTAACGAACCAACCGCAGCTGCCCTAGCTTATGGCTTAGACAAGACTGATTCTGAAGAACAAGTTCTCGTCTTTGACTTGGGTGGTGGGACTTTCGACGTTTCCATCCTTGAATTAGGCGATGGTGTCTTCGAAGTACTATCCACTGCCGGTGACAATGAACTTGGTGGGGATGACTTCGATAACAAGATCGTTGACTTCTTAGTTGAAGACTTTAAGAAGGAAAATGGGATTGACCTCTCATCTGACAAGATGGCTATGCAACGTCTAAAAGACGCCGCTGAAAAAGCTAAGAAAGACTTGTCAGGGGTTACTTCAACCCAAATCAGCTTACCTTTCATTTCAGCTGGTGAATCCGGTCCTCTACACTTAGAAACTACTTTAAGTCGGGCTAAGTTCAATGAATTAACGGCTGACCTGGTTGAACGGACGAAGAAACCTGTCCAACAAGCCTTAGCTGATGCTGGCCTTAAAGCTTCAGATATCGATGAAGTGATCTTAGTTGGGGGGTCTACCCGTATTCCAGCGGTTGTGGACGCCGTTAAACAACAAACAGGCAAAGATCCTAACCGTTCTGTTAACCCTGACGAAGTGGTTGCCATGGGTGCCGCTATCCAAGGTGGGGTAATTACAGGTGATGTGAAGGACGTTGTACTCTTAGATGTTACCCCATTATCACTGGGTATCGAAACCATGGGTGGTGTCTTCACCAAGTTAATCGACCGAAATACAACTATTCCAACTTCTAAATCTCAAGTCTTCTCAACTGCAGCTGATAACCAACCAGCCGTAGACATTCACGTTCTCCAAGGTGAACGTCCAATGGCAGAAGACAACAAGACTTTAGGACGCTTCCAATTAACTGATATCAACCCAGCCCCACGTGGTGTTCCACAAATCGAAGTTACTTTCGACATCGACAAGAACGGGATTGTTAACGTTAGCGCTAAGGATAAAGGCACAGGTAAGGAACAAGCCATCACTATCCAATCTAATTCCGGCTTAACCGAAGAAGAAATTGATCGGATGATGAAGGATGCTGAAGCTAACGCAGCTGAAGACGAAAAACGTAAAGAAGAAGCTGACTTGAAGAATGAAGTGGAACAATTGATCTTCCAAACTGAAAAAACCACTAAAGACGTGGAAGGCAAGGTTGACCAAGCTGAAATCGATAAGGCCAATAGCCTGAAAGATGAATTGAAGGCTGCCCAAGAAGCCAATAACTTGGATGACATGCGTGCTAAGAAAGATGAATTGAACGAAGTCCTTCAAAATCTAACGGTCCAACTTTACCAACAAGCTCAAGCAGAAGCTGACGCTCAAAATGGTGAAGAAGATGGCAAAAATGATGACGGCTCCGTTGACGCTGACTTTGAAGAAGTCGATAATGACTAATTAAGTTCGAGTTTATCCCCTGTTCTGCGCCAAGGGCAGGGGGTTTTCTTTTGAAAGTTAACAGATAAGAAGATGAGATAGGAGGGAAGCGCGTGGCAACACAACGTGATTATTACGATATTCTAGGCGTTTCTAAGGACGCTAGCCAAGCAGAAATAAAAAAAGCTTACCGCAAGCTATCTAAAAAATACCACCCTGATATCAGCGATGCTCCCGATGCTGAGGAAAAATTTAAAGAAATAACGGAAGCTTATGAAGTCTTGAGTGATGAACAGAAGCGGTCTCAGTATGATCAGTTTGGCCATGCCGGGGCTCAAGGCGGCTTTGGTGGCTTCGGAGGTGGCCAAGGTAGCTACCAATCTTATACGGGGTCCGACTTTGAAGATATCTTTTCACAATTCTTTGGTGGAGGATCGAGCTTCGGCGGCTTCGGTGGTTTCTCATCTGGCCAAGCTCGCAATCCGAATGCTCCTCGCCAAGGGGATGACTTGCAGTACACCATTGACTTAAGCTTTAAGGAAGCCGTCTTTGGGGTTGAAAAGACTATTAAGTATAAGCGCGAGGAAGAGTGCCATGTTTGTAATGGT
Source organism: Aerococcus sp. UMB7834 (assembly GCF_030215145.1). NCBI lineage: Bacteria > Bacillati > Bacillota > Bacilli > Lactobacillales > Aerococcaceae > Aerococcus > Aerococcus sp. UMB7834. The sequence continues at coordinate 166,268 of NZ_JASOLI010000006.1, forward strand.
AAGGGGGCTAAGCCTGGTACGGCAGCCAAACGCTGTCAGCAATGTAATGGGAGCGGGGTTGTCAACCAAACCCGTGACACGCCATTCGGGCGGATGCAAACCCAAACGACTTGCCCTAACTGTGATGGAGAAGGGGAAGTTATAGAACACAAATGTGACCACTGCCATGGATCTGGCCGTGAAACCGTTACCCACACCGTCAAGGTTAATATTCCTGCCGGAGTGGATGATGGCCAAAGCATGCGCCTAGCTGACCAAGGGAACGCTGGTTATAACCGAGGGCCTAAGGGCGACCTTTATGTTGTCTTTAGAGTCCAAGAGAGTGATATCTTTGACCGCCGGGGCGCTGATATTTACTTCGAATACCCCATTAATTTCGCTCAAGCCGCTCTAGGCGATGAGGTAGAAATTCCAACTGTCCACGGCAAGGTGAAGATGAAGATTCCAGCTGGAACCCAGTCCGGGGATAACTTCCGCTTGCGGGGCAAGGGTGTCGCTAAGATTAATTCCAATTCAACCGGTGACCAACATGTCACAGTCAAGGTTGTGACACCGAAAAATCTTAACGACAAACAAAAAGAAGCACTCCGCCAATTTGCTGAGGCATCAGGTGATAATGTGACGGAAGAAGAACAAAATTTCTTTGAAAAATTGAAAAATCGCTTTAAAGATTAAGCCTGACCGAGAAGGGGCCAACACTTAAAAAAGTGCTCGGCCTCTTTTTTATCCAAACGAAAGACAAAGCTTGCCTAATCCTATCTCTTTACATTAAAATAGAGAATAGATCATTAACGAACAATGCTTATAAGGATGTGAATATTTAGGTGTCAAATCAATTAGATATCCAAAAGTTAAAAGAAAGGCAAGAGAGGATTCGAAACTTCTCAATCGTGGCCCATATTGACCACGGCAAGTCGACCTTGGCTGACCGTATTCTCCAACAGACGGGGACTGTTTCCGACCGTGAAATGCACGACCAGCTCCTCGACTCCATGGACCTAGAACAGGAGCGGGGCATTACCATTAAATTAAATGCGGTGGAGTTAGAATACCAGGCTGATGATGGGGAGACTTATATTTTCCACTTAATTGATACGCCAGGACACGTCGATTTCTCCTATGAGGTTTCACGGAGTCTAGCGGCTTGTGAGGGGGCTATCTTGGTGGTGGATGCAGCCCAAGGGATTGAGGCGCAGACCTTGGCTAATGTCTATCTGGCCCTAGAGAATGACTTGGAATTATTGCCTGTAATCAATAAAATTGACCTGCCAGCTGCCGATCCAGAGCGGGTCCGCACGGAAATCGAAGATGTGATCGGACTGGATGCTAGTGAAGCAGTCTTGGCCAGTGCCAAGGCAGGAATTGGGATTCCAGAAATTCTTGAACAGATCGTCCATGATATCCCAGCCCCTCAAGGAGACCTGGAGGGACCTGTCCAAGCTTTAATCTTTGACTCAGTTTATGATGCCTATAAAGGCGTTATTTTAAGTATCCGCGTCCAAAATGGGATTATCCAAAAGGGCGATACCATCCAACTGATGAGCAATGGTAAAGAATTCGATGTGACGGAACTAGGGATTATGTCCCCTCAACCGATTCCAAGAGATTATTTAATGGCCGGCGATGTGGGCTACCTGGCCGCAAGCATCAAGACCATCCAAGATACCCAAGTGGGGGACACAGTTACTTTGGCTGCTAATCCAGCTGCTGAACCCTTACCAGGCTATCGGGAGATGCAACCCATGGTGTATTGTGGACTCTATCCTGTTGATTCTTCGGAATATGTTGACTTGCGGGAAGCGCTAGAGAAACTTCACTTAAACGACGCCTCTCTGGAATTCGAGGCAGAGAGTTCGACCGCGCTCGGTTTTGGTTACCGTTGCGGCTTCCTCGGCCTCCTGCATATGGATGTCACCCAGGAGCGTTTAGAACGCGACTTTGGCCTGGACTTGATTATGACGGCACCCTCCGTTATCTACCAGGCTTATAAGACGGATGGCGAGGTTGTTCAAGTTTCCAACCCATCGGAAATGCCAGATAATACGGAAGTGGACCACGTAGAAGAGCCCTATGTCCGAGCTGAAATTATGGTTCCTCAATCCTTCGTTGGCGCAGTCATGGAACTCTGCCAGCGCAAGCGGGGTGAATTTGTGACCATGAACTATCTTGATGATATCCGGGTTACGGTGATCTATGACATGCCCCTAGCCGAAGTCATCTACGACTTCTTCGATAAATTAAAATCGAATACCAAGGGCTATGCCTCTCTTGACTATGAAATTACAGGCTACCGGCCAAGTCAATTGGTCAAATTAGACGTTCTTTTAAACGGCGAAGTTGTCGATGCCCTTTCGATTATTGTCCACAAAGACTTTGCCTATGAACGAGGTCGCCAGCTCGTCAGCAAATTGAAGGAAGTCATCCCACGCCAACAGTTCGAAATTCCCATCCAAGCCGCTATTGGCAATAAGATTATTTCGCGGACCAATATCAAGGCTCTACGTAAAAATGTTCTCTCCAAATGCTATGGCGGGGACGTTTCTCGGAAGCGTAAATTACTAGAAAAACAAAAGGAAGGGAAGAAGCGGATGAAGGCCATCGGTTCGGTGGAAGTGCCACAAGAAGCCTTCCTTGCCATTCTCAATATGGATGACGATGCCTAAGTCTTGTCGACTGAGCCAGCTGTTTCTCACAGCTGGTTTTTGCTAATTTTATATCAAATTTCTCCTGTGTTAGAATAAGATAAAAGATAGAAATGAGGTTGTCAGATGCAAATCAAAACGTTAACAGTTGGGGCACTCCAGGCAAATTGTTATATCATCAACCAGGAAGATTCGACCAAGGCCCTTTTGTTAGATCCGGGAGCAGAGTCTGATCGGATTATCGCTTATTTAGAAGATCAAGGACTGGAAGTAGAAGCAATCTTACTGACCCATGGCCATTGCGACCATATCGGAGCTTTAGAGGCCATTAGAGACTATAGCCAGGCGCCCGTCTATATCCATCCTGCTGACCAGGACTACTTGCTTTCTCCTGAGAAGAACTTATCAGGTCTTGGTTTTGCTTCCCAAGCCCTGACCTGCCGGCCTGCTGAAGAGGCCTATCAAGAAGGCAAGACCTACCATTTAGCGGGTTTTAGCTTTAAAGTTTTCCATACCCCAGGGCATACGCCGGGCGGGGTCTCCCTTTATTTTGAGGAAGAGGGCGTTCTTTTCTCTGGAGATACGCTCTTTCGTCATTCTATTGGTCGGACAGACTTAATCGGTGGGGATACGGCAACTATTCTTAAAAGCATCATCCAAAAACTCTTCGCCCTCCCCGAAAATACCCGAGTATTTCCAGGTCATATGGGGGAAACAACAATTGCTGAAGAAAGAAATCATAATCCCTTCTTCCAGCTTTCATGATAAGAGATTTTACTTACAATTTAGGCTTAGCTAGGTTATAATTGAATTAGAAAACAATGCTTAATATTACAACCTGGAGGGATTATATAATGTCCATTAGAAAAACATTTGATAACCAATTACATGAACTGAGCGAACTCTTTAAAAGCATGGGAGACCTAACCCTTCAAGCGATCGAACATTCAAGTGATGCCTTACTCGATCACAAGGTTGTCATTTCCCAGCAAGTTATTGAAAATGATGATGAGATCAACGAGTACGAGTTTAAGATTGAGCGGGACTGCTATCGCTTAATTGCCCTGCAACAACCCGTTGCCAATGATTTACGGATGATTGCTTCGATCTTAAAAGCAACCTCAGACTTAGAACGGATGGGCGACCATGCTGTATCAATCGCTAAATCTTCTTTAGTTATTGCTGATTCTCAACGTCTGCCAGCTATTGAAGAAAAAATTCGTGAAATGTCAGTTAAAGTGGAGGCTATGGTTAGAGATGCCATCGCTGCTTTCTTTGCTAAAGATGCTAAAGCTGCTAAGGAAATTGCGGAAAGAGACCATGAAGTCGATGCCCTCTACAAGCAAGTCCACAACGATATCGTTGATGAAATTACAGCAGGGGACAATGCAGACCTTAGTGAAAGTGCAGCTGCCTATCTTTCTGTTGCTTCAAACTATGAACGATTAGGAGACTACACCACCAATATTTGTGAACGCGTCCTTTATATGGAAGATGGCGACATGGTGGACTTGAACGTCTAGTCACTTCTAATAGTGAAGTCAGTCTGGAAACAGGCTGACTTTTTTAGATATTTACTATTCAGATGAAGTCAAAGATTTCATTAATGGGAAATTTGGAGGAAGGATGCAATCCATTCGCTTATCAAGAGAAGAGCTTAATTAAGTCTTAGGGCTCTAAGGATTGCTTAGTCTATCTTGCCACTAGCTATCTAGCTGGTGGTTTTCTTTAACTTTAGTATGACTTTCATTTAGGGATTTTAGACCTTCAAGCTTAACAAGTCATAAAAATTAGTTTAGAATAAACTTAGCTAAGGAAATTTTCACAGAAAAGGTGGAAAGCATTGAAAAAAGGATTATGGAAGTTCTTCTTGGGCTTGCTTATGATCGCTGGCTTAGGGGCTTGCCAACAAAACGTTAAGCCCCAAGAAGACTTGACTATCCAAGTCTATGTGGATGGCAAGCTGCTGGAAGATAAAAGCTTGCCCAAAGAAGAAGTCATTGGGGAAACTTTGCTCGATGTCATGGCTGATCATTATGAGCTTGAAACGGATGGCCACTATATTCAAGCGATCAATGGCTACCGGGAAGATCCCCTAGCCAAGCGTTGGTGGCGCTATGAATTAAACCAAGAATCGAGCGATATCCCCTTAGACCAGGTGCAGATCGAAAGAGGCGACCAAGTCGTCTGGAAACTTGATAAGATAAGCTAGCTGGTCCTCAGTCCAAGGATGATGGGATAGTTTAGAAAGGAAGAAAAAACATGAAGAGAATGACACATTATCTGGCAGTCCTAAGTTTGGCAGCCCTTGTTCTTAGCGCTTGTTCAGCGGAGAAAGCCCCGGTTAAGGAAGCCCACGAGGCAGCAAGCAGTCAAAGCAGTCAGGAACTTGCTTCCTCTAAAGCAGAGGGTAAGGCTAGCACGGAAGATGTCGCCGCTGCTAAAGAGCGGATTAAAGGCTTAAATTCGGTGATTCCAGTGATTGGAGCAGTGGCTTATCCTGATGCCGACATTTATGTGCCTATTTTCGACGGTCTAACTGAAGAAAATATGTTGCATGGGGCTTCGACTTTCTTCCCCGGCGAACAAAAATTAGGCCAGGGGAATTATCCGATTACCAGTCATAATATGAATTACTTTGGAGAAAACCTCCTCCTCACGCCCATCTTAGATAAGACCAAGATAGGGGATTCGATCTATGTGACTGACTTAGATAAAATTTACCGTTTCGAGGTCGATTTTAATGAGGTGGTTCCAGAAACCCGGGTGGACTTGGTTGATCCTAAGACTGACCAGGCCATGTTGACCCTGATGACCTGCACCAAGGCTCTAGGGGACGACCCCAACCGTAAGATTGTCCAGGCCAAGCTAGTCGATACCATTGATTTTGACCAAGCTGATCCAAAGACTTTGGACCTCTTCAAGGGAGAATACCGTGATGTGGAACATATCTACTAAACTAAAAAATTAGCGAAGCAAAATAAGCGGCCCTTCCTCTGCTAGTGAGGAAGGGCCGCTTATTTTTTAGCTTTTTATTTGTATTCTTTGAAGTAAGAAGTTGGTGTTTGGTCAGCAAGTTCGCGCAAACGGTCGCGAGATTCTTGGGGGAGCGAGCCGCCAAAGTCCATAAATTCAACCAGGTCCTTGAATGCCCGGTGAGGGATCTTCAGGTCATCGAGTTCTTCAACTGAGAAGCCCAGGTTAATTTCATCTTCTCGGCCAGCTTCTAGCTTAGTCACGAAATCAGGTTCGGTGACAAAGACGGAAGACAGGCCCACCATATCCGCATATTGGAAGGCTTCAAGGGCCTTGTCAGGGCTATTGATCCCACCGGTTGCAATGACGGGCACACGGCCATTGACATGGTTGTAAACCGCTTCATTAACGAATTGGCCTTCGTATTTGCCGGCGCGGACCTTTTCTTTATAGATATCATGGCCCCAGCTGGCGATGGCATAGTATTGAAGGTCAGCGACATCGAGCAAGCGGTCGAAATACTCGTTAAATTCTTCAACTGTATAGCCAATTTGGCTGCCCCGGGTTTCTTCTGGCGTGCCCCGGAAGCCAAGAATGAAGTCTGTAGCTCCTTCTTCTTCGATCACCTTTTGGCAAGCAGCTGTGACTTCAACCCCGAAGCGGGCCCGGTTTTCGATGGATTGGGGGCCATATTGATCGTCTCTTTGGTTGGAGAAAGGAGAGAAGAATTGTTGGGGGAGGAGACGTTGGGCATTAGAAATTTCCACCCCGGCAAAGCCTGCTTGGATAGCGCGGCGGGTTGCAGCGGCATACTGGGCAATGACATGGTCAATCTTGCGCTGGCTCATGGGGTAGACGGTATGTTCGACTGGGGTCTTCAGCTCCATCCGGCTAGGGCCATAGACCACATGGTAGTCTTGAAGAGCAATCTTGGCGAAGCGGCCAGCATGGGTGAGCTGTAAGATTGCCTTAGCCCCGTCTTTTTGCATACTTTCAGCTAATTTGGACAAGCCATAGATGAAGCGGTCATCACGGACGCTGGGCCCATATTCGAAGAGTTGGGCATAGTCTTCAATATAGGCAGCGGTCGTCACTTGTAGGGGAGCGGACTGGGACCGTCTCTCAGCGTAGAAGAGGTCTTCATCGGTCACGAGGCCTTCTCTGGACGATGAATTGGTGGTGAGCGGGTTGAGGGTAAAGCGGTTTGCTAGTTCAATTCCATTAGGGAGTTTAACCGGCTCAAAAAGTGCCTGGTATTTAGCAGTTGTTTGTTTGGACATCTGATTTCCTCCTATCATATTTATTACCGATTATAGCATATTTTTTTACTTTAAAAAACTTTTAAAAAAGGCGTGCATTTTTTAGGGCATTCGACTATTATAGTTAGTGCTGAGTAGGAGGGGCAAGCCTTTAAGTTAAGAGATTTCAATGATGCAGGTTAGGGGCTCGGCCTTAGATCATGCCGGCCAGAGCTCTGCAATGATTAAGCTTGCGCCTTAATGAAGCAATGCGATTTAATGATAGGAACGAGCGCTTAGTTGAGCTGGTTCATGCCCAAATGATAACTTAGCAGATGAATGATAAAGAGAAAGAAGCGAAGTTAAGTCAAATGAAAATATCAATTGTGGGGGCTGGAGCAGTCGGCTCCGCCTTATGCGAGGACCTTTCAAGTAAACAGTATGATGTGACACTGATTGAAAAAGATGCTCATAAATTAGAAGACTTGCTTGCCAACTATGACATTATGGGAGTCTTGGGAAATGCAGCGACCATCAGCGTCTTAGAAGAAGCCAATATTAAAGACTGCGATGTCTTTATTGCAGTGACCAATTATGATGAAATCAACTTGATGGCCTCCATTGTGGCCAAGGAACTCGGGGCCAAGTATACTATTGCCCGGGTGTCTAATCCGGAATATACGGATTATCTGAACTTCTCCAATGGCAAACTCGGGATTGATCTCATCGTGAATCCTGAGCTGGAGGCTGCGACTGAAATGCTCAATAACCTAGACTATCCCTCTGCCTTTAGCGTAGAATCCTTCTTCAGGGGCCGGGCACATCTGATTAGTTTGGATGTGAGCGAGGGCAGCCAGATTGATGGTTTGGCTCTCAGCCAGTTAGGAGCGGTCTTTGACCATATTGATAAGATCTTGATCTGCGTGGTGGAACGCCAGGGCGAAATCTTTATTCCTTATGGGGACTTTGTGATCCGGGCCAATGACCGGGTCTATGTGACAGGGGACACCCAGCAATTGCGTGAGTTCTATAAGGTCCTAGGCGGCTCGACCAAAAAGATCCGCTCGACCATGATCGTAGGTGCCTCCAATATCGCCTTCCACCTGGTGCCCAAACTTATCCAAAGAAAGATTGCCGTTAAGGTGATTGAGCGCAAGGAAGAAAAGGCTCTCCGCCTAGCTGCTGAGAATGAAGAAGCAGTGGTTATTGTCGGCGACGGGACCCATCCAGACCTCTTATTTGAAGAATATTTGGAGAATTTTGATGCCCTCATAACCCTGACTGGGATTGATGAAGAGAATATTGTCTTATCTATCCTGGCCAAGCGCCTCGGTATCGGCAAGACCCTGACTAAGATGGACCGGGTGGCCTTGATCGAATATACTGGTCTGATGGACCTGGAAACGGTAGTAATCCCCCACCAGCTCTTCGCGGACCGTATTATCCACCTGGTTCGCTCCTTTGTACGTTCCTATGGGTCTAATATTGAGAAGTTTTACCGTATTGCCAATAACCAGGTGGAAGCCATTGAGTTCACGGTGGCTTCGGATTCGCGCTTGGTCGGTAAGTCCTTAATTGAAATTAACCTGGTCGACAATGTGATGATCGGGTCGATTTTCCGTCAGGGACAAATTATTATCCCGAGTGGCCATGACCAGTTACAGGCTGGCGACCGCTTGATCATTGTCGCCTACCAACGTGATATCTCCGACCTTGATGACATTCTAAGGGGGTAGGGCATGAATACACGTGTAATTGTCCATACCCTAGGCCGGATACTCGCCGTTTGCGGTTTCCTTATGTTGCTGCCTGTCTTAGTGGCTCTCTTCTACCAGGAAGGCTGGGATAATGTCCTCGCCTTTCTGGGGCCAGCTCTTTTCCTGATGTTGGCTGGAGGGCTGATGAGCCGCCGTAAGTTAGCCAACCTAGCGATTTATACCAAGGAATCTATGTTGGTGGTCGCCTTGTCTTGGATTATAATGAGCTTCTTTGGAGGCCTGCCCTTTATCTTTACCGGCAGCATGGATTCGCTCTTCGATGCTTTTTTTGAAACGGTGAGTGGTTTTACTACGACGGGGGCTAGCGTCCTGACCGATGTCGAATCGCTAGACCATTCAGTCCTCTTCTGGCGGTCCTTTACCCACTTTATTGGTGGGATGGGGATCCTGGTCTTTGTTCTAGCTGCCTTGCCCCGTGTTGATCGCCGGGCAGGTAAGATCATGAGTGCCGAGGTGCCGGGGCCCAGCTTCGGTAAAATCGTTCCCCGCTTATCCTTTACCGCCCGGATCCTCTACGCCTTGTACTTCGTCTTCTTCCTCGTCTTAATTCTGGCCTTGGTCCTAGCTGGGATGCCGGTCTTTGACGCCATCCTCCATGCCTTTGGGACGGCCGGAACAGGGGGCTTTGGGATTAAGGCGACCAGTGTTGCTTATTACGACTCCACTCTGATCAATTATATTTTAATCACAGGCATGTTAATTTTTGGGGTCAACTTTAACCTCTACTTCCTTTTTTTCATCCAAAGAGACCGCCGGGCTTTTAAAAATGAGGAGTTAAGAAATTACCTCTTGATTGTAGCAGGAGCGACAGCCTTGATTATTTGGAACATTAAAGATCAAACAGCTGGCCTCGGTCAGGCCCTCGAAGAAGCCTTGTTTACTGTTGCTTCGGTGATTTCCACAACCGGCTTTTCCATTAATGACTTTAACCAATGGCCAGAATTCTCTAAAGTGATCTTACTTTTATTAATGTTTGTCGGGGGCTGTGCCGGCTCAACGGCGGGTGGTCTCAAGGTTTCACGTCTGACCATCTTATGGAAGAGCTTCTTAGCTAATACCAAGCGAATCATCCATCCTAACCAGGCCGTCGCCTCACGGATGGAAGGCAAGCAAGTGGACACGGCTTGGTTGACGACCGTCAAGAATTATTTTGTGACCTATGTCTTGCTCTTTGTCCTCTTTGTGCTGTTAGTATCTCCTTCTATGGGGGACTTGGAGACTATTCTATCGGCTGTCGCTACGGCCTATAACAATGTCGGGCCCGGTCTAGGAGAAGTCGGGCCAGCTGCGAGCTTTGCCCAATTAAGCGATTGGAACAAGCTGGTCCTATCCTTCGCCATGCTCTTTGGTCGCTTGGAGATCTATCCGATGCTCCTGCTCTTCTCCAAGCACACCTGGCAAAAAATCTAATTGACAGGTTCGGGCAAAATCGCTAAACTATAAAAAGAAATAAAAAGAGGAGGGACCCATCAAATGACAGAAGAAATGCTTACTTTCGATGGGATCCCTCTTTTTATGGGCAAAGTATTTGCTTTAGAACCTTCCTATTTCATTTAGGGGGTTCTTTTTTATAATTTATAATTAGGAGGACTTATCAATGGTTGTACCAAGTCAAATTCATCACTTTCATTTTTCTAATTGTCTTATGAACGCTTCGGGTGTTTCCTGTGAAAGGAAGGAAGAACTTGCTGCATTGGATGACTCAGCAGCGGGGACCTTCATCACTAAAACGGCTACCCTGGAAGCGCGGGAGGGAAATCCCCAGCCGCGAGTGGAGACTTTTGCCTTAGGGAGCATTAATTCCTCCGGACTGCCCAACCAAGGCTTGCCTTACTATCTCCAAGCTCTAGCAGACTTCCAAGCGGCTAAACCGGATAAAACTTATTTCCTCTCTGTTACTGAACTGGAGGAAGAGAAAATCTATAAAATCTTAGAAGAGGTCGAAGTGAGTGACTTCAAGGGACTCGTGGAATTAAACCTATCCTGTCCCAATGTTATCGGGAAGCCGCAGATTGCCTATGATTTTGAAACAACTGACCGGATTTTAAAACGCGTCTTTTCTTTCTTTACCAAGTCCCTAGGGGTTAAGCTGCCCCCATTCTTTGACCCCAGTCACTTTGACCAGATGGCGGATATCCTCAATGCTTATCCCTTAGCCTACGTTAACTGCATTAATTCGGTGGGCAACGGTCTCGTGATCCATGATGAGCAGGTCGTGATTAAACCCAAGCAAGGTTTTGGTGGGATCGGTGGCGAAACCATTAAGGCAACAGCCCTAGCCAATGTCCATGCCTTCTACCAACGTTTGCGGCCAGAGATTGCTATTATAGGGACTGGCGGCGTTTGCGATGGCCGGGATGTCTTTGAGCATATCCTTTGCGGAGCCAGCATGGTTGGAGTAGGGACGACCCTCTATGAAGAAGGGGAAGGCTGTTTTGCGAGCCTGACAGAAGAACTCGAAGCCATTATGAAGGAAAAAGGTTATAAGACTATTGAAGACTTCCGAGGTAAATTAAAATATATGGATTAATCAAAAAAAGCTGTGCAAGTCAAAGCGCAGCTTTTTTTTGATAGAAAAATTTAGGCCTGGTCTTTAATCCGCGCCATAGTTTGGCGGACGGATTGGAGGTAGGTGGCGCCAAATTTATAGAGGTGAAGGGCCTGGAAGTAGAGTTTGTAGAATTCTAAGCGTTGCTTGGCACCGGGAGCTAGGGGATAGGCTTCATTATAGGCTTGGTAGAAGTCAGGGCTAAAGCCGCCAAAAACCAGGCTGACTCCCAAGTCGAATTCCCGGTCCCCGTAAAAGCAGGCCGGGTCAAAAAGAACCGGTTGGCCGTTTTGGTCAAACATATAATTGCCTGCCCAGAGGTCACCGTGTAGGAGGGAAGGGCTTGAGCTATGCTGGTCTAAAGTTTCGCTTATTATTTCAAGAACCCTCTGATAGTTGGCTTGGTCTTCTGGCTGCCAGAGACCTTTTTGGCTAATGGCTTGGTCGAGGGGGATTAAGCGCTGGTCGATAAAGAAGTCTTTCCAAGCATCCCTCCAAGTGTTTTCAAAGCGGATATCGCCTCCCTGGTAGGGGAGGTCAAAGCCGAATTGTTGGCGGTCGGAATGGCTCTGGTGGAGCTTGGCCAGCATCTGGCCGAGATCAGCTTGCTGGCCTTGACCTTCCTGGATAAATTCTAGGACAAGGTAGGCGTCGGGGCCTAATTCGCCATGGGCAATGACTTCCGGCACTCGGATTCCCGCCTCAGCCATGGCTTCTAAACCAGCAATTTCAGCCCTATAGAAATCTTCTCGGCGGTTAGGTTGCACTAAGAGAAAATAGTCGCCTTGGCTGGTTTGGACTCGGTAGGCCTGGTTGACGTCGCCACCCGTTACGGGGCTGAGTTTTTGGATAGCGTCTAATGGCAATTGAGCAATTTGTTGGTCAGTTAATGTATACATGCTTGTCCTCCTATATCTTTAGTCGCTTACAATGTCTATTCTAGTGGTTTTTGGCGGAAAGCTCAAAAGCTAGGATTAGTTTCAAGGCTGGATCTTTGTTATAATAGAAGAAGATTGAATGAAACACAAGAAAGGTGGATGTTGATGGCAGACCGAGTGCCAGGGCTGACATATCGTGCAGTCTTTAAAGGAATTAATTTATTGCTCCAAGAAGATTCAAATATTGTAACAGACATTGTGGGACACGGGGGGATTGGTAAGTCCCAGCTCGTGCGTGAACTCGCCGCTGCAAATGACTTTCCCTTCTTTGAAATTACCTGCTCGCTCTTACAGCCTGGGGACCTGACCATGCCGGTGCCTAAGGAAGACCGGATCGATTACTATCTCAACCCGCAAGTCCAAGGGGCAGTTGATGCGGCTGAGGCTAATCCGGATAAAAAAGTCATCCTCTTCCTCGACGAATTTAATCGGCCGATCGCTATGGTTCAAGGGGAACTGATGAACCTAGTCCTCCAACGCAATCTTATGGGGATCGACCTGCCAGACAATGTGGTTATTATTACGGCGGAAAACCCGTCTTCTGATGTTGAAGGCTTTGAAGGCTCTTCCTATGCGACCAATGCCCGGGATATGGCCATTAATGACCGGACCATGCGGATTCGGATGGGAACGACTTTAGACCAGTGGCTGGAATCTTTTGCCCAAGCTGACCATCCTAAGCGGCCAGGGCGTTCCATGATCCATCCGCTCATCCGGGACTTCCTCCAAGCAGAGGGCCGGCAATACTTCATTGTGATTGATGAAACCCGGGATAAGAATCCGACCCCTCGTGCTTATGAGCGCTTATCGGAGCTCTTCTATAATTATGAAGGGGCAGGCTATGATTTGCTTGATTTAGCAGATGATGACCTCTTGGCCTTCCTCGTTGAAGGGATTGACGGTTGTATCGGTGAAGAAGCCGGTCAAGTCTTCCTCTCCTATCTCCAAACCCACCAAGGCGACTTTATCAAGGCGTCGGAAGTGGTTGAAGCGAAAGGTCCTCACTTGGATGCTTCTATACTCGACCGCTACCAAGCTATGCAGGCCATCCGCAAGAAGCGAGTGATTGAAGACCTGACTGCCTATCTCCTGGACCATGAGGATTTATTGACCGACCAGGACCTGCTTAGCCGCTATCTGGACCTCTTTTTGGCAACGGAAGCAGATGAGGTCTATAGCTTGGTCAAACGCCTGAACGAAGCCGAAGCAGACTCAGCTTTGGGAGGTTTGAACCAAGCTCTCTCGAATTTTGACGCTTATGTGGACCGGGCCTTTGAGATTACCATGGCCGTTTCGAAGAAATAATTAGGGAAAGGAGACCTGTATGGACGGAATCAAGACAGATAAAAGTCGGGATGAATTGTTGGCATTAATGGGTTCTAGCCAGCAGGAGCTCGCTATCGACAATATTGATGACCGCTATTTTCGCTTGCGGATTGCCTTCATCATTTACATGAATTTTGGGGCGGATGAGGACTACCAGACCTTTTCTGACCTCATGCACGAATTCATTGGGCTTTTAACGGCCTCTCTGATGACGGACCGCAGCTACAGTGGGGCTAACGACAGCCTCTTCGCGGGCATTATTTACCGCTTGGACCGGCAGATGAGTAAGACCCTAGCTAAGCCCTTGAACTTATCCTTTGAGGGCTTACGCTTTACGCTCACTATCAATCCTATCCTTTTCTTCATGTATTATGAGAGTCCAAAGCAAATGTTGGCGGGGATTCGTCAGATTTGCTACCACATAATTTTTAATCATATGACCGATTATGACTGGGCCTTTCAAGAGACGGAGGATGCTAAGGTCATGAGCGTGGCGATGGAAACAGAGATTAACCAGTACATCCAAGACCTTCCCAGTCACGCCGTTTTCCTGCCTGGCTTAAGGAAGAAACTCGATGTCCGCCTACAGGAGAAGAAGGGGACCCTCTACTATTACCAAGAGATGAAGAAAATTGCTAATGATCCCTCCCATCCTAGCCACAACCGGACCCTGTCGACCTTTGAGAAGATGAAGGGGTCGGGGCAGATGGACGATCTATATAGTCAGCTAGCGGGTAATTTTGATGAAGATAAGCTCTCGGACTTGCGCATTGATTCTGCCGAACAGCTCAACGATGAAATGAAGAAGAATTTCTCCATGCAGCAGGTCATCCCCCAGGGTAAGAATAACGACCTCCACCGTAAGATCATCAATGGCCTGGTTCGTAAGGCCTATGATGACTTGACCGATGAGATGCGGGAACACTTGTCGGGCCAATTATCGGAAAAGGTTAAACCGATGAACAAGTCACGGGCCATCAACTGGAAGGAGATTATCCAGAGGGGCGAGGGCGCAACTCCCGTTCCCTACCGCCTGTCTAAGAACCGGATGAACCGCCGGCAACCCTTCCGTATCGACTTGCCCGGCCGGGTCTTGGATACCGCAACGACCCTGATTGTTTTTGTCGACACCTCCGCCTCGCAAAATGAGGAAGCCCTAGCTTATAGCCTAGGTGAATTGGCCAATATCCAAAAGACTCTGGGCAACCAAGTCTGGCTGGTCCAAGTCGATACCAAGGTGGTGAAGGCTGAACGTTTGACCCACCAGACCCTATCCCAGTTTTCTTTTGAAGGGCGGGGTGGGACGAGCTTTGCGCCGGCTTTTGAGTGGCTCCATGATCATGGCTTTAACGACCATAATTCGGTAGCTGTCTACTTTACAGACGGTTACGGGGATGATGGTTTCGACCGCTATGGCTACCATAACATGTACTGGATCTTGACTCAGGCGGATCCTCAAGAAGAGAATCCCTTGTCGACCGAAAGTTATGGCAAGATTCTTTACTTGCGTCAAAGTGAAGCCTATAATAATCAATTGATGCAAAACCGCCTGCGCCAAACCCATGATTAGAAGGAGGAGGCTTATGTCGCAAACACATGACCTGAAAAAAGCGCTAATCCGGGTGCAATTTGGGGATTATTTGCCCTTGGTTCAATCCTTCAGCTATCCGGAATTAGAGACCCTAGAGATTGAACCCCACTTTAACTTTTCGGAGATTTCGGATGAAGCTGCTTTCTATATGGTCGCTCAAGGCTATCTCGACCACTGGAATTCCAGCTATCAGAAGGAGAGTCTCGTGCGTAAGGGAAACCTCTATCGTCAGGAACACCGGGTAGTCGATGAAGTGGAAGATGACTTCCTAGAAGCCGTATGGCAAGCCTATGTTCAAGTCAAAGAGGCGGCCCAAAGCCAAGATTCAAGTGCCTCCCAGTCGAGTATTACCCGGCATGGGAGCCAGGAATCGATTTGGGAACAACTCATGCGTGATGGGGTTCCCGAACTCAAGCAGAAGGTGAGCCAGTATAAGGCCCGCTATGGTTTAGATGATTAGGAAAGGAGTCTTTGAATATGTCACAATTAAATACCCTATGTGCGCTCGCTATTGCCCCTTACGGACAAGGTGACCACCTGTCTCAATATGTCATCCAAGCGGTGAAGGTGATCCAAGATTCAGGACTGCCTTACCAGACCCACGCTATGACGACCGAAATCGAAGGGGATTTGGATGAAGTGATGGCGGTAGTGACCAAGGCAGCTAAGGTCTTGGCTGAAAATGGCATCCGGACCGAAATTAGCTTCCGAGCTGACATTCGTCCAGGCCGGGAAGATGCCTTTGAACAAAAGAAGGCTAGTCTCGCCCGTGAAGAGAAAAAATTGGCTGATAAAGAAGATTAAAAAAGATTGGCTCCAGATAAAAACTGGAGTCAATCTTTTTTAGTGAAGCTTATAAATCAGAGGCACGGAAGGCTTCTGTTAGGGAGATTTGGCTAGGGATGCCGAGTTTCTGGAAGGCTTTGTCGAGGGCCTTGTACATGGCTTCAAAATAAGCCACTTCTATATTGGATCCCATGTGGGCAATCCGCAAGATGCGCTCACCGAGAGGGCCGTCGCCATTAGCGATTAAGAGGCCTTCTTCTTTAACTTCTGCCATTACATCAAAACTGTTAAAGCCTTCGGGAAGGAGTACAGCTGTTAGGGTATTGGCAGGATGGTCTTTGGCATAGAGTTCAAAACCTGCTTCTTGGAAAAGCTGCCGCGTCTTATCAGCCCATTTGGCGTGCTTAGCAGCGAAGTCATGGGAGAGGGTTTGGTCTAAGGCAGCATCCATGGCATAGACTAAGTTCTCGCTCATGGTATAAGGAAAATCGAAGTGGTCATTATCAAAATTAAGATAGGACTTAAAGTTGGAATAGAAAGAAGGGATGGGACTTTGCCGCTGGTCGAGCCGGTCCAAGGCCTTTTGAGATAGTGTCACGGTACCAATACCAACCGGGGCAGAGAAGCATTTTTGACTGCCCCCGAGCAAGACATCCACTTGGGCGCGGTCAAAGTCGATAGCTTCGCCTCCGATTCCAGAGACGGAATCCACAATGGATAAGATGTCATAGCGGTGGAGCAAGTTTCCGATGCCATGGATGTCATTTGAGATTCCCGTAGGTGTTTCACAATGGACGAAAGTAGCCACTTGGAAATCAGAGTCCTTTTCTAAGAAGGCTTCCAATTCATCAAGTTTAATGCCGTGCCGCCAGTCTTGTTCGAAGAGAACAGGTTCACCGCCAACAAAACGTACAAAATCTGCAAAACCGGCCCCATAGACCCCATTGGAGAGGACTAAGACCCGGTCACCTGCTTCAACCATGGAGAAGATGGCCGCTTCTAAGGTGATGAGCGCTTCGCCTATCATGAAGAAGGAAGGGGCATCCGTCTGAAGGACTTGTGAAACTTTCTTTTCCACTTGGCGCTGGTAGTTGGTGTAGTCATGGTCAAGGTCGGTATTCGTTTTCGACTGGGCAAAGGCTTTGAGGACCTTGTCAGTCACATGGGAAGGACCTGGACTAAGATTTAACATAGCAAAACTTCCTTTCAAAAACATTTTATTCATTATAATACAATTCTAATCTTTTGCCCACCGGTTGGGTAATTGCGGATCGAGGAGTTCAAATTCGCGGCTGTCTAGGTTTACCTTAGCTAAGACTTTATCGCTCTTAATCAGCTGGTCCAGGAAGGCGGCAATCTCATCCGCTTCATTGTAGCGTTTCCAAACATCGTCAGCTGTCAGACTCTCATCCTGAGAGGCCACATTGATGAAAGCGGTGTTAACAGCAGCCGGAGCTAAAATTTTGACTTGGACCGCTGCCTCTTGGTTATGGAGATAGCGGCCAATATTTTCGGAAAAGGCGCTGATATAGAACTTCATCGGACTGTAGAAGGGTGAAGATTCCATCAGCTCATGGCCTGCCACTGAAGAAACATTGACCAGGCAAGCTCCCTCGTTGGCTTGGTAATCGCGCAAGTAATACTGGCTGAGCAGAGTAGGGGCTAGCATATCCACCTTCATCAGCTCTAGGACTTCTTCGCTGGTCAGACTGAGGAAGTCCTTACTATTAGAGAAACCCGCATTGTTGATCCAACACTTAATGTGATAAGCTTTGGTCTTTTGGTAAAAAGTTTCCAACTCGTCAATCTGGCTAAGATCTTGGACCAGGTAGTCAACCTTGATGCTAGGATATTTGTCTTCCAATTCTTCTTTTAAGGCAGCCAGTTTTTCTTCGCGGCGGGCAACCAAGATGAGGTTTTCCCCTTGGCTAGCGGCTAAGCGGGCATAAGCTTCACCAATCCCTGAACTGGCACCTGTAATTAATGTATATGTTGGCATGAGTCATCCTCCTTTGCTTCTAGTATAACATGGAAAGGTTTTCAGTTCAGGGCTTAGCTATTTAGATGAAGCAAATTAATTTGATTGCTTTTGAAATATTTTTATAAATAAGCAATTAGTTTGATTTGCTTATTCTGTATGTTTTCTTAGATATAAAAATAATTATAAAAAGTCCTTGCCTTTCTATTGGAAATTAGGTAGAATGGTCTTATTGACGGGGGCGTAGCTCAGTTGGGAGAGCGCTACACTGGCAGTGTAGAGGTCGTCGGTTCGAGCCCGATCGTCTCCATTGAAGGGGTTTTGTTCGCTCAAAAACAAGCCTAAAACGTTGATATGAAGGCTTTCTTGAAAAAGTACGAAATGTTTGAAAGAATACCCCTCCAGTATAAAGCTTGAGGGATAAAGACCCCGCAAGAGTTGAGGAGGGACTGCATTAGCTCTCCTGCTTACAGATATGAAGCCATGGTTTTGCCGTGGCTTTTTCTTTTGTCTCTTTTTAGCAATGTTTAAGGGGAGTCCCACATGCACAAGGGAGATAGCAATTTAAGTTATGATTCGTAAGTAGTAGACGCCACATAAACAAGGAGAATACTATCTTTTCAAACAGTTTGTAGGCGTTGAGTTGGCTCTAAATGTACAGGTGAGAAATAAAACTGCTCCGAAACTGCTTCACTAGCTCCACATGTGCAAGAGGATAATTGTTCTGCTTGGTTTAAAGAGGGTCCACGGTACGGAAGCCCTCACACTCATAGAATTAAAGTGCCTTTTAATTACTAAGAAATCATAAGGAAAAAGCTCTCTCTGCACTCATGGGGAAACTGCCCAATCTTGACATCAATTCTAGACCATATATTCGGTTAGATAATAGCTTTTAACAGGTAGCTAGTACCGCTCAGCTCCTATCTATTCATTTCAGGTTCTATGAACTTGCCAGGGTGGGGTAGGCACTACAGACCTTTGACAATTGAATAATAAGGGGCTAAGTGTAGACTATCATGTTAAATTAGGTTATAATGTAATTACTAAAATAATTACTTATGAGGAGTGATAAAATGGTAGTAAAAGCAAGGAGGCAAGGAAATTCTTTAATGATTACCATTCCAAAAGCCTTTAATGTTACTGAGGGAGCCAGCTTTAAACCCCACTTACAAGAAGATGGAATTTTCTTTGAACGAGTGGAGAGCGTTCCCCGTTTTGTAGATGACTTTGACGCTTTGTTATTAACTGATATTGTCAAAGCTGGTTTTACAGACGGTGAAGCAATTATTAAAGAGATGGAACGGCGAAAGAAATTCATGGAAGAGCGTTTATCTGAGATGATGGAAGAGCCAGCGAGTGAAATGACTGAAGAGGATTTTAATCGTGAATTTGGATTATAGAATCTATTTCAGAAATAATGCCAAGCGGGAACTGAAGAAGCTGAAAGATAAAGGCCTGATGAAGTTGATTAGAGATGAAATATATCAAGTAATCGCCAAAGATCCTCATTGCGGAGATAGGAAAAAGGGCAAGTTGAAGGATATTTATACTAGACCAATCCACTATCAAAAATCACAATATCGAATTGCCTACACCATCCACGAAGACATTGTTACAGTGGAGATTATCCAAGCTGCTAGCCGTGAAAACTTTTATAAAGAGCTAAGCAGAAAAATTCCTTAGTGGCTAATCATACCAACTAAAACACTTAGCCACCGATCAATTGATGTTGTTTTGCTTGACTATAAAGACAATGTTTTGTCTGTATAATGACTCTCCAAATGATGATATAGTGTTCCTTTATCAAAAATTAAACGAATAAATATGTAATAATAAAGAGACTAGAGACTCCTTGTTTCTTTTGGATATGGGCTTTCTGTAAGATCTGTGATATTCTCAGCTCATAAAATAGAGTAGCTAATTCAGTTGGTAACTGCTAATCAATAACATATCAAGATAAAATAAGCGCTCCAGGTCAAAATTTATCCTGGAGCGCTTATTTTATCTTGATGTTCTGGAAGCAAAGTATTTCCACATATTTAAGAAGAAAACTAGGAGGAGAAGGTAGCGGACGATATCAAATATCTTCAAGAAGAAGTTTTCGTAGCTGACGGGTGATAGGAGGTAGATAAGTAGAAAGAGAACTAGGCAGAAGCATACGCTCAAGGTAATCCCCACGAACATGGAAGAGGTCCGAATGGGTTGTTTAAGCTTCAAGCACTCTAAGAAATATTCTTTTACATCGTCAATATGCATTGGTCATCCACCTTACATGTCTAAAATTTAATCTTATTATACAGCAAAACTTTGCTAACTGAAAGAATTTTCATTTATACTACCAAAAGAAAGGGGTTTCATTCGGTTCAGGAGTGATTAATGACAGTTTAGGAAACAATTAGTTTTTACTGATAAAATGTAGTATACTTATGCTATGAATAAGGAGGAGATTATATGAAGAATAAAGAAAACACAGTCTCATTTCGTAAAGTAAATCTGGGTCTAGCTTCTGTAGCCCTTGCAGGCTTCCTCGCAGCCAACCCTCAAGTGGTTGAAGCGACTGGAACAGCTGATTCAGGCGCTGCGACTGCCACCACAACGGCGGGAACTGTAGAAGCTACAACTGCTCCAAGTGCTGATGCTAGCAATGCAGCCTACCAAATCCAAAATCCTCAAGAAGCTGAGAAAACTTTAGAACTCATCCGCAACACTCGTAATACTTATTATGACGATGAAACAGTTCCTTTTGCAGGCACTTCACTGAAAAACTATGTGACTCAGCAAGGCCTAACTAAGGAACAATATGTTAATGATATTCGTTATGATCGGATGAATGAAAAGGATGCTTATATCCGCGCGGAAGAAACAGCCATTCATGGTAAAGTTGCTCACAAGGGACCAGATGGAGAAAGTAAGCCCCAATACCAAAATAGCAGTGCCTGGGGTGAAAACCTAAGTTGGGGGCGTAATTCTGTCGAAGCTGATTTTGAAGCTTGGACCACCTCTGAATTACCTGCCTTGAAGTCGGCTAATGGGAAATTCACTGCGAAAAATGGCCACCTCTATCAAATTTTAAATCCATTTAATATTTCCTTCGGTTATGGTAGATTCTCAAAAAATGCTCCAGGTGTTGATGCTTCTAAGTACAAGAACGCATATGATCCAATCGCTGCCCTGACCTTATCTATGAAACCTGGTGATACGGATTATGATGCTGGTAAAATTGGTGGGGTAGTAACGCCAGATCCACAACCAACACCAGATCCACAACCAAAACCAGATCCACAACTAACACCAGACCCACAACCAACACCAGATCCACAGCCAACACCAGACCCACAACCAAAACCAGATCCACAGCCAACACCAGATCCACAGCCAACACCAAATCCAATCCCAACACCAGACCCAACCCCAACACCAAATCCAACGCCAACACCAAATCCAAGTACTAACACCAACGCGATTCCTGGCCAAACGTCTAAACCTTCAACTACTAAGCTAACAACCGTTGCCCCTACAACTGCAACGCCTAGCGCAGTAGCACCAAGCCAAAACCAAGACAAGCCAGCTCCAGGAAAAGGTCAAGAAGCTCAGGCTCCTGCGACTGAAGCGAAGCCAAGTGCAAAACCTGCTAAAGCCCAAGATCCAGCAGCTAAGCCAGGAAAAGTAGCTGCTTCTGCGCCTAAGGAAGCTAAACAAGGGCAAGCTAAGGCTAGCCAAGTTAAATCCCAATCAGCGCATTCTGTTTTACCTAAGACAGGTGCGGTTGCCGTTTCCTTCACCGGCTTTGGCCTTGCCCTAGTCGCAGCTGGTGCTGCTTTGTTGAAACGCCGCAAATAATTTTCTATCGATTTTTAGAGTCCAGGCTCTCCTAGTAGAGCTTGGGCTTTTTTACCTATTCAAGAGCTTTCAAGGCTTATTCAGGAGTGATTCGCTTTTAACGGCTCAAAAAAGGTTATAGTAGAATAAGAGACTTAATGAGGAGGCGGCATAATGACAAATGAAGATTTAATCGATACAGCGACTTACCGCAAGGAGGACTTGGTAAAGGCAAGCGCTCCCAAGGCCTACTGTACCCACTGCGGTTACCGGCTCCATGAACAGGCCTCTTACTGCTATAATTGTGACCAGGATCCTTTGACAGGGACGGCTTACTGCCGGCGCTGTGGGGGCAGCTTCTTAGTGGGGCAGAAATTCTGTTCCCGTTGTGGGCTGGCCCAGGCGAATTCGCCCAGTGTGCACAAGGAACGCTTTCCATTTGCGGGAGAGACGCCAGCCATGCAGGCAGAGCTGGAGAGGATTGAGGCCAGTGGTGATAAGGACAAGGGATGCTTTAACATCTGGGCCTTTATTTTTAACGGACTTTGGTTTTGCTACCAGGGCTTGTGGGAGTTTGGCCTAGTCCTAATCATTCTTATCTGCTTGCCTTTCGCTTTCTGGTTGAAGTTGGTCCTGATTGCCTTCTTCTCCGGCCGCTATGCCAACTACATCAAGTACCGTTATTTGAAATATGGTGAGGGTTTTCCCAACTTAGGAAAATTATTCCAATAGAAAAGACCAGTCAGCACGTTTTGACTGGTCTTTTGTTATGATTAGTTTTTCTTAACGGTCCACATCGTCTTCGGGCTCAACTAAGGCTTCAGGATCGTTGAAGATGGTTTGGTTCATGTTGCCCATGGCCTTAGAGGTAACGGTCCCAGCGATAATGGAATCGTTCACGTTAAGAGCTGTTCGTCCCATATCAACGATGGGTTCGATGGAAACCATGAGGCCGATAACTTCGATAGGAAGTCCCAACATACCGAAGAGGATGAGGGAGCCGAATGTGGCCCCGCCGCCTGCACCAGATACCCCGATAGAGGTGATGGTGGCTGCTGCGATAATCGTAATCCAGCTACTTGGGTCAGAGAAGGACATGCCGGCAGCTGGTGCTGCGATAACGGCTAACATAACAGGGTAAATCCCCACGCAACCGTTCTGACCGATGGATAGGCCAAAGGTGGCCGAGAAGTTGGCAGTTGGTGTATCTACCCCCAGGGCTTCAGTCTGGGTCTGGATATTTAAGGGCAGGGAACCTGCACTGGACCGTGATGTGAAGGCAAAGAGCAAGACATTGGCTGCCTTCTTGAGGTATTGGATCGGGTTAATGCCAAAGAGGGCCAGGATGATCATGTGGATGATAAACATCACGATTAGGGCCACATAGCAGGCCACAATGAAGGTTGCCATGGTTTGGATGGTCGAGATACTTGAAGTGGCTAGGGCCTTGGTCATCAGGGCGAAGATGCCGTATGGGGCAATCCGCAGCACTAGGGTCACTAGGCGGGAGACGATGGCATGGAGGCTGTTGATAATTTTTTCAAAGATTTCAGCTTCTTCAGGATGGTGGCGGCGGACACCCAAGTAGGCAGCCCCCACAAAGACAGAGAAGATGACAACAGCGATGGTTGAGGTGGACCGGCTACCCGCCATATCTGCAAAGACATTGACAGGAATGAAGGAGCGGATAGTCTCAGGAATGGTTAGGTCAGCAATTTCCGAATTACGCTCCACTAATTGGTCAATCCGTGCATTCTCAGCAGCGCCCCGGGCAAATTCTGCCCCATCGAGGTTGAAGAGAACTCCGGTGGCGATGGCAATGAAGGCGGCGATGGCGACTGTAATGAGCAGGGTGCCGATGACGCCTGTCCCAATCTTACCGAGATTGGATTGGTTGTGGTCGAGCTTGGTAAAGGCTCGGATCATGGACACCATAACCAGTGGGATAACCAACATTTGTAGGAAGTTGATGTAGCCCTTACCGACAATATCAATCCAGTCCATAATTTCCGCTGTGACATCACTTTCAGCTCCTAGAATAAATTGGATCAAGAGTCCAAAAACAATCCCTAAGCCGAGACCGGTGAAGACCCGGTTGGAATATTTAATGTGCTTGCGGCTCATCTGGTTGAGGACCAGGCAGAGCGCGACAAATATGAGTAAAGTAATAATAACTTGCAAAATGCATACCTCCTTCTTATTCACTTACTATTTATTAGCTTATGAATTGAGAATATTATAGCTTATTTTTTATTAGAATGCACCTAATAAGCCTCGAGACTGATTTTTTATTATTTTTTTCTTTTTATGAGGAAGAAATGGTATAATATAGCTTTAAAGAAGATGTTGAGAGCAGATTAGTGATTGATCGGCTTGCACTTAAAGGAGACGAGTCATGGTAAAATTTAATCAACACTTTGATAACCCAGACCAATTAAAGGCCTACTTGCGTCAAGAAGACCGGCCAGATCTGGAGCTAGAATATTTAGAAGTCCAAGATGAATTAGAAGAGCTGGCAGCTGAACCAGTATCCCGGGAAAACCACCGCCAACAGCTTAAACTGGAAACTTACCGGGATGCCCTGGTGGAAGTTCTCAATGAAAAACCGATTGAAGATGAGACAAGAAGTGAAGTAGAGGAAGAAGAATCTGATGACTATGTAGAAGAAGCTGAGCAAGGTCCTGCTGACTCGAGTATGGAGAGTAAAGGGGCGGCCTTTCTTTCCGGCTTAGGCCAGCAAGTGAAGCGGGGCGTCCAAGCTAGCGGCCAGGCCATTAACCGGGGCATCGAGCATGAGATGGCCAAGAAAGAACCCTGGAAAGAGAAGAAGGCTGCTCTGGCTGAGGAGCGCCAGCGAGCCAAGGAAGCCAAGCAAGAGGCCCAGGCCTTAGCCAATCAAGCCCAATATAAGCCCTATCCTCGAAAGCGGCGCCGGGGTTGCGGTTGTGGGGGCTGTCTCTTAGTAATCGTCCTCGCCTTAGTATTAGGCTACTTTGCTTTGGGTCAGGCCCAAGTCTACCTCCCAAATATTTCACTGAATGCACCAGATATTAGGATAGATGGGGGCAGCTTGATCCAAGAAGGCTGGGAATATGCCAAGTCTTGGCTCGGAAATATTTTCTCTGGCGACGATCAAGGAACACAAGATCCAGGTCAAGGCTGGCAAGCTCCGGCCGATAATGGGGGAGGGGCTTGGCAAAATCAGGAAGCCCCAGCCACGGATAATGATTGGACAGAACCTGCTCCTACAAGTCCGGAACCGGCTCCACAAGCAGGGGATGAGACTGGAACAGGTTATTAATTGAATAGCTGTCAAAGAAGTAGGTAAAGGCCGGGGGTTAACCCCGGCCTTTTTCGATGGCCTCTAAAATTATGTGAGTCTAAGTGCTCTTCCTCACATCCTAGTCGGATTCGCAAGAGCAGACTCGGAGTGATTTCACCCAATCGGAACGACCGGCTAAAGCTGTTCTTATCCTCGTAGTTGGGTTCGGTCGCGTAGAAGTGGCTCCTCTTCATAAAATCCCTGCGAAGTCTTTTCATACTTCTTCGGTCTTTTACTCCAGAGGTCCACTTCTGACCGCGCTCCCTCACACCCTTGCTAGTCGGGTTCGGTCGCGCAGAAGTGGCTCCTCTTCATAAAATCCCTGCGAAGTCTTTTCATACTTCTTCGGTCTTTTACTCCAGAGGTCCACTTC